>NZ_VMND01000007.1:0-114572 GCF_013277555.1 Streptococcus sp. k-163
TACTCAGCTAACTCTGGAACCTCGTGAACTGGAGCTGTATCTGGACTTGTACCATACTCAGCTAACTCTGGAACTTCGTGAACTGGAGCTGTATCTGGATTGGTGCCATAGTCTACTAATGATTTATTCTTATGAGAAGAAGAAAGGCTATTTCCCCTTTTATCCTCATTCTTTAGATAACCAATATATTCAAAGCCATCAATATGCAAAGGTTTTGGCAGAGATTCTCCAACACCTAAATTTATACTTTGATTATAAGCAGCAAGCTCAATGTTGGTGACAGCCAAGGCAGTTGGAGATAATAACACAGACCCCATTCCTGTCACCAATAAGATAGACGATAAATATCTCTTGCCATTCTTAGCCCGAGCAAATATTAACACCAAGAATGTAAAACCCGCAACTGCAAAAATTGACTCCCAGACACCAGAGTAGCCGGTCTGAGGTAATGCTCCATATCCTAGTTTTTGATCTTTGGGACGATAAACTAAATAATAGCTTTCTGATATCTCTTCAACATGCTTTGGAATCTCTCTGATCAAGATAGACTTCTCTGCTTCAGTTAATTCAGATTCCATTACATAATAGTAGCTCACTTGAGCTGACTGTCCATGTGAAATCTCTGTAGCTTTAACAGGGGATAAATCTCCAGCTATAAAACTACTAAAAAAGAAACTTCCTATAGTAGCCGAGACTAATCCAACTGACAATTTTCTAAAAGAAAAACGCTGACGTTTTTCTCCATAAAACCATTGTTTCATTTTAATTTTTTCCTCTTAAATATAATATGCCATACTATCTATTTTACCCAATTATAGTTAATTATTCAAATTTTTGGTCAATTTTTTCAGTTTGAAAATACTTTTAAACAACATAATAGCAAGTTAAAAGCTTTTAAAATTTTCTTAATATAATTGTGAAAATATACAAAATAATGAACTTCTCTATATTGTACAATTTACACTGAATAAACAGAAAAATCAAAGTATATTATATTAAAAAAGTGTTAGAGATTCTTCTTTTTGAAACAAGAGCCAGTATAAATCATGCTTATGTAAGCTTTGAAGACGATTAAGAATTGTTATACTCAATTGTTTTCAACAACCTATCGAAATCGACACAAAAAGTTTGGATTACGAATGAATTTGATTGCTGGCATTATCAACGGTGAACTAGGACTTTAGTTTCGCAGAAAGTCTATTAGAAAACGAGCATCTCCAAGTGTGGAAATACTCGCTTATTTTATGTTTGGAGGCCAGTTTTTCCCAGCTTCCAATATTTTTACAGTTGACAAAGATCTCTATATCGAAATCTCCGTCATAAAAAATTGTATCAATAGGTAGCATAAAATACTTTGACTACAAATAGATAGTAAAATTTCTTTTAGTTAGTTAACTTGAAACCTCACTTTCTTAAACCTACATCTTAATACCAAACACTGACATCAACACGACCTCGGATTCCTTTTAAGTATTCAGATGAAGTATATTGCCAACCTTTTGAACCTGAATAATGAGGATTATTCCAATCAAGCGCATCCGTATAGGCTGCAACCCAGTTGACATGTTGTAAAATATCTGGATGGTTCAAACGAGTTTGCAAGAGTTGACGATAGCTATAAACTTTCACATTTTGATAACCAGCCTGCTTCATTGTTGCCATATACTTATTGATAATCTTGACCCAAGTTCCAGTCTCACTTGGAGCTCTTTTACTTTTATTGACATACTCCCAGTTCTCAACATCATAGTAGATAGGATAAGACAGGTTCATCTTGTATTTCTTCAAGAGCTCCACAGTCTGCTTGGCATCATTCTCAGCATCGGTCTCATTTTCAGCATAGGTGTAAAGATAGACACCATAAGGAATACCCAAACGATTAAGTTCTTGAATATTATAAGCCAATTCCTTATCTTCTACACCGCTATAACCCAAACGAACAATAACACCATCAACCCCGTTTTCCTGGATAACCTTTTGCCAGTCAGTAATACGGCCATTGTGCTCACTGACATCGATGACCTTTTTAACTTGATCAGTCCCAACTTGTTCTTCACGATGGTTAAAGAAGTAACGGTGGCCATTTCGGTGAACCCAGCCAACATTCAAGTCTTTCTTTTCTTTTAACTCACCTGAGTCAGAAAAAATATAGCGAGTATCATCCATGATTAATTCACCAGTCGCCATAGCACCACTTTCTGTCAAATAGTAGTTACCCTGCCACTCATCTTTAGCCATGTAACCCCACTTCTTGAAATAATACCACTTTCCGTCTACCTTTTGCCACTCTTGATTTGCATAAGAACCATCAGACTTGAGATAGAAGTAAGACGAATAGGCTGGATCATAAAGCCATTCATTTTGCATCATGGCACCTTGACCATTCAAGAAATAATTTCCCTGCCATTGGCTTTTAGCTAAATAGCCCCATTTCTTAAAATAGTGCCATTTACCTCCAACAGCGTGCCATTCCTGGTTAGCATAAGAACCATCGGACTTCAAATAAAACCAATTCTTATAGACGTCATCATAAACCCATTCATTTTTGGCCATATAACCGCCTGATTTCAAGTAGTAATTACCCTGCCACTCATTTTGAGCATAACGACCGTCTGACTTAATATAAAACCAAGCCTTATAGTAGTTATCAAAAATCCACTCACTCTTGGCTTTAGAACCATCAGCCTTTACATAATAATCCCCATCCCAGTGGGCAGACGAATTGGTTTTTACTCCTTCGCTCGTTTGAGTTTTATTAGAAGACTGATGTTGCTCTGAACTACTTGAAACTGTCGTTGTATCCTGCGAAGTTTTTGAAACTTCGGTTTCATTCGCAGCGACATGGTTAGTTGCCAACCCGAGTAAACAGAGACTTGCTAATCCAATTTTTCCAATCTTTGTTTTCAATCTTTTCTCTCCTATAAAAAATGGAACAGACATCTGAATGCTGTTCCACCTAGCTTTTGCTACTGATTATTTTACAAAGTCAAGCAAAGCCAAGAAGCTTTCTGCTTCAAGTGACGCACCACCTACAAGGGCACCGTCAACATCTGGGCAAGCCATGTATGAAGCAACGTTTTCAGGTTTAACAGAACCACCGTATTGAACACGAACCTTGTCTGCAACTTCTTGACCGAAGTCAGCAGCTACAACGTCACGAACAACTTTACACATTTTTTGTGCGTCGTCTTGTGAAGCTGATTTACCAGTACCGATAGCCCAGATTGGCTCGTAAGCGATAACTGATGCAGCAACTTGTTCAGCAGTCAATCCAGCCAATGCAGCAGATACTTGAGCACCTACGAATTCAGCAGCTTTACCAGCTTCGTAAGTTTCAAGTGACTCACCACAACAGATGATTGGAAGCATACCGTTTGCAAAGATTGCTTTTGCTTTTTTATTAATATCTTCGTCAGTTTCATGGAAGTAGTCACGGCGTTCTGAGTGACCGATAACAACGTAGTCAGTACCGATTTCTTTCAAAACTTGTGGGCTTGTTTCACCAGTGAAAGCACCTGCATTTTCAAAGTAGCAGTTTTGAGCAGCAACTTTAAGGTTTGAACCTTTTGCAGCAGCAAGAACAGTTGTCAAATCAAGAGCTGGAGCTGCGATACCTGCTTCAACAAGATCTGATGAAGGAAGTTTTGATGCAACTGCTTCAACGAATGCTTTAGCTTCTTCTGGATTTTTGTTCATTTTCCAGTTACCAGCGATAAATGGTTTACGTGACATTTCACATACCTCTTTTTTCAATTTATTTTCTATTTATTTTATCACAATTAGACACAGCTTGCAAATCTTACTCAAATTTCAAGCCTGCTGACATGGATTAATCCTTCCAGAGATCCATAGCATTTCTGAAATCTGCAGATACCTGTGTCAACTGAGGATTGCTTGCTTCTCTCTCTGCCCGCTTAGCCTCAATTTGAGCCACACTTTTGATACCTTCATGGCGCCAGTTTCTCAAAATAGCCTGAATGTACTTCCAGTTTGGTTTCCCATTCAAAACAGCTTCACGAAGAGCTTCCTTAATCAAGTCAGCACTGGTTCCATCTTCCTTTAGTGTCTTAGTCAAATCCTCAATCTCAAAAGGTGTCAACAAGCGTCCCAACTCCTGCTGGAAGGTTTCTACCAAATCCTTGAGCTGATTTTGAGGTGTCAACTTGTCTGAACTTGAATGAGCAACTCCAAGCAAGTCATCCAAACGTTCCAAAGCCAAGCTAGCATCAAAAAGCAATTCGATTTCACCATTCAATTCGATGGTTCGATACTGAAGCAGTCCCCTCTCTGTCAGATTGGAAATAGCCTGATTGACATCCGAAATTTCCTTGCCAATCCTGTCAGCAATCTGGCTTGGCGACATTTCTTCCAAACCTGTCGTATTTTGCAAATAGAAAAATTGCCAGACCAGAAAATCATCGCTAGAAGGAAAGAGTTCCTTAAAATGCAAGAGCAGGGCACTCGGTAAAACCAAGTTCCCTGATTTAAAAGCGTCTAAATATGTCATAAATCCTCTTATAAATATCCAAATGCGGATGCATCATCTTGAATTTTTCTCCAGTCAAAAGGCGTTTCCTGATAGACCGCATAGTTTACCCAGTTACTGAAAAAAAGGGCTGCTGACGAAGACCAACAAAGACAAGGTGTCTGATTAACATCATCATCCTTAAAGTAATTTTCTGGAATATGTGGGTCTAAACCTGCATCACAATCCCTAAAATACTCTTTTGCCAGGGTATCACGGTCATATTCCAAATGCCCAAAACTATAAATTTCTCGTAAATCACGACTTGCCAAAATCGAAACACCAACCTGAGGGCCCTCTGATAAAATCTCGAGATTGGTTTTATTTAAGACCTCTTCCTTAGAAATCTCCGTGTGTCGAGAATGAGGGGATACATAGCTATCATCAAAGCCTCTAAAGAGAAGGTGCCCTTCCTTTAAAGTGTCCTGAGGATAGATACCCGATAACTTACTGTCCATCTGGTGTTTTTCCACTCCATAGCGTAGATAAAGACCAGCCTGAGCGCCCCAACAGATATGAAGGGTCGAATAAACATGGGTCTTGGACCACTCAAGCACCCGACTAAATTCCTCCCAATAGTCCACTTCCTCAAATGGTAAATGCTCAACTGGGGCCCCAGTAATAATCATCCCATCAAAATACCCATCCTTGACTTCAGGAAAAGTTTTATAAAAGGTCTCCATGTGCTCTGAACGAGTCGTTTTAGAACGATGGCTCTCCATATAGAGAAAATCAATATCCAGTTGCAGGGGCGTATTAGCCAAATGGCGCAACAACTGGGTTTCAGTGACCATTTTCTGTGGCATGAGATTTAAAATTAAAATCTTCAAGGGACGGATATCTTGGTGGGCCGCACGTTGATCATCCATGACAAAGATATTCTCTGTCCGTAAAATCTCAACAGCTGGTAATTTTTTATCAATTCGAATCGGCATAACCCTCTCCTAACTGTACTCTTTCAGGAATAATTGCATGTATTTGAAGCCAAATCTCAAACACTTAGTCCCTTTATTATACTGCAAGAAGATATAGTTTTCAATTATAGTTTTTCTCTAACTAGCTATAGTCTATTTTTATATCCTAATGTAGAGAAAACAGCCCTAGGGACTGTTTTTCATTAATAATGCATAAGAACTTTGTAATCGTAGTCACCAATTTTTTCACGGCCGTTCAATTCATCCAATTCAACAAGGAAGGCACAACCTGCCACAACACCGCCAAGTTTTTCAATCATCTCGATGGTTGCCTTAACAGTTCCACCTGTTGCTAAGAGGTCATCTACAATAAGAACACGTTGACCTGGCTTGATGGCATCCGCGTGCATAGTCAAGGTATCAACACCGTACTCTTTTTCATAGTCAGCAGAAATGACTTCGCGTGGCAATTTTCCTGGCTTACGAACAGGCGCAAAACCAATTCCCAACTCAAAAGCAACAGGACAACCCACGATAAATCCACGAGCCTCAGGTCCTACGATCATATCAATTTTCTTGTCAGTAGCATATTGAACGATTTCACGAACAGCATAGCTATAAGCATTTCCATCAGCCATCAAAGGACTGATATCACGGAAAGTAATACCTTCCTTAGGATAATTTTCAATTGTTGCAATGTAATCTTTTAAATTCATCTTTTTCTTTCTTTCAAAGTTTTTTACTCCCTATTATACCATATTTTCTAGTAAAGAAGGAAGAGAAAACAGTATTTCATTTGCTACTCACCCTATAAGCCAAATAAGACAACCATTTTATAGAGACTATAACTTACATACAAAAACGAGCACTTTCGTACTCGTCCTCTGATATAAACTACTGATTAAAGTGAGTTAACGTCAACCTTGATACCAACACCTTGAGTAGTTGTGATTGTCAAGCTTGTTACGTAAGTTCCTTTAGCAGTAGCTGGTTTAGCTTTTTGGATTGTTTCGTTAAATGCTTTGAAGTTTTCAACCAACTTGTCAGCTTCAAATGAAACTTTACCGATGATCGCTTGTACGATACCTGCACGGTCCGCACGGTAAGTGATTTTACCACCTTTAGACTCTTCAACTGCTTTAGCAACATCCATTGTTACAGTACCAGTTTTAGGGTTTGGCATCAAGTTACGTGGTCCAAGGACACGTCCAAGACGTCCAACAAGAGCCATCATGTCAGGTGTTGCGATAACTACGTCGAAGTCCAACCAACCGTCGTTGATTTTAGCAACAAGGTCGTCTTCACCAACGAAGTCTGCACCAGCAGCTTTTGCTTCTTCAGCTTTTGCACCACGTGCAAATACAAGAACGCGAGCTGTTTTACCAGTACCGTTTGGCAATACCATTGCTCCACGGATTTGTTGGTCAGCTTTTTTAACGTCAATGTTCAAGTTGTAAGCAACTTCTACAGTTGCATCGAATTTTGCAAAGTTAGTTTCTTTTGCAAGAGCTACAGCTTCTTCAACGCTGTATGCTTTTGTGCTGTCGATCTTCTCAAGAGCAGCACGAAGTTGTTTGCTTTTTTTAGCCATTTTCTATTCTCCTTGTAAGTGGTTCAATCGATTTTCATCTCCCACGTCACTTCTCGAAATGATGAAGTCTTGCGGGTTATATAGGGATGTTATTGATTAGTCAACAACAGTGAATCCCATAGAACGAGCAGTACCTTCGATCATACGCATTGCAGACTCTACGTTTGCTGCGTTCAAATCTGGCATCTTAGTTTCTGCAATTTCTTGTACTTGCGCACGAGTAACTGTAGCAACTTTAGTTTTGTTAGGTGTCCCTGATCCTTTTTCAACACCTGCAGCTTTTTTCAAAAGAACAGCAGCTGGTGGTGTTTTTGTAACGAAAGTAAATGATTTGTCTTCGTATACTGAGATAACAACTGGAATGATCATACCAGCTTGGTCAGCAGTACGAGCGTTGAACTCTTTTGTGAATCCCATGATGTTGATACCAGCTTGACCAAGAGCAGGTCCAACCGGTGGAGCTGGTGTAGCTTTACCAGCAGGGATTTGCAATTTTACAAGTTTTTCGACTTTTTTAGCCATTTTTAAATCCTCCTTTGTGGTTTTGGCGGTAATTAAATATTTTTACCTCCCACAAGTATGCTTTTCACATACCCATCTATTATACACTATTTATCTAGAATTGCAAGAGAAAAGTTTATTTTTTAATCAACGTAATCTCCGCCTTCAAAGCCGTAGTATTCTTCCAAACTGAGACCACTCTCAGCAATTTCTTTAGCTTCTTTTCCGACATAACGAAGGTGCCATTCTTCAGCCATATAGCCTGTTTCCTTTTCCTTGCCTTTGAGATAACGGACAACAAAACCATAATCAGCTGCATGGTCCAGGAGCCATTGGGCTGCTTTTTCTTCTGTTACCAAATCACCATTTGTCCCAATAACATCAAAGGCCAAGCCAGTTTGGTGTTCGCTATAGCCAGGACGGGCAGAATAACGGTCGGCAGCTTCTTTCCCATCTTGATTGACATAATCTTGATAGAGCTTAGTCTGAGTTTCATAACTTCTAAAACCACTGTAATGGTCGCTGATTGGGAAACCTGCCTCTTGCATCGCTTTGATGAGTTTGACCAGCTCTGCCTTGGCTGTTGGATTTTCCCCTGGATTATAGTCTTTCGACAAAGGATAATGTTTATTTGCTACGATGATTTCATCGTATTTCCCTTGGATGCTGTAGTAGTCACCTTTATTGACCACTTCTGCTTTTTTCTGGGAAGCTCCCTGAGATTTACTGCCGACTGCTCCATCAGCTTTGGCTGTTTGTTCTGTTTTAGCCGCTCCATCTTCATTTTTTGTTTTTTCCTGTGAACAAGCTGCTAAACTCAAGGCTAGCAAGGCTGTCAAGACAAGATATCTTTTTTTCATTTCTACTCCTTTATTTCTAATAATTTATCTACTTCTGACGATAAACGTTTGACTAATTGTTTAATCTCATCCGGTTTTGCTTGACATGTTTCTGAGGTCATTTCTTCAAAGGGAACCCACCAAACTGGACCACGTCCCTTGAGACCGTAACCATTCATATCACCTCTTCGTCTAGGAAACAGATGCCAGTGGAGGTGGGCATCGCCATTGCCTAGAAGTTCGATATTCATTTTCTCAGCAGAGAAGACCTTAGCAACTGCCTCTTGGACTAGACTCATTTCCTCTAGAAAACGGAGTCTCATTTCCTTTTCTAAATGGTGCAATTCCGTGACGTGTTCCTTGGCTAGAAAGAGACTATAGCCTGAAAAATACTGGTGATCTCCAATCACAAGATAGCCTGTTTCCAACTCTTTGACAAAGTAAGGATTGTCCCCAGCTTTAATGAGCTCAATTCTCTGGCAAATAAGGCACATATTAGTCTACCAACCCGCTCTTAAGGTAAGCATCAACCATACGCTCTGTTGCGACTACCGAGTCAATATGAGTGCGTTCATATGAATGGCTAGACTCGATACCAGCACCGAGAAGGGCGTGTTTGACTTCTGCACCTGCAGACATAGCTGCCGAAGCGTCCGAACCATAAAATGGATAGATGTCCAGCTTAAATGGAATATCTTGCTCTTTAGCCAAGGCAACCAAATGTTGACGGAAGTCATAGTGATAAGGTCCTGAAGCATCCTTGACACAGATAGACACTGTGTACTCATCTGTTTGCTGATCATCGCCCATAGCTCCCATATCCACAGCCAGATATTCTACTACCTGAGCAGGAATATTAGAGTTAGCACCATGCCCCACTTCTTCAAAGACTGAAAAAGCAAAATGGGTTGTTACTGGCAATTCAATCTTCTCTTCCTTATAAATGCGAAGTAGGTTAAGCAAAATCGCTGCGCTGACCTTATCGTCCAAATGACGAGACTTGATAAATCCTGTATCTGTCACGACAGTTCGTGGGTCAAAGCTGATAAAATCACCAACCTCAATCCCCAAGGCACGAGTTTCTTTTTCGTTGGTCACTTTTGCATCCAAACGCACTTCCATATTGTCCTGGGTGCGTTCTGCAGTTCCTGCATCCTTGTAGACATGGCAAGAAGTTTGGTGGATGAGGATGGTGCCTGATAGCTTTTGATCTGTACTAGCCACATGAACGGTACAGTTTTCTCCTTCAATCATATTCCAAGGAAAACCACCGATACGGTCCAATTTGAGACGGCCGTCTGGTTTGACAGCGCGGACAATGGCACCAAGCGTATCCACATGGGCAGTCACGTAGCGGTGTTCTTCATCATTTTGACCTTTGATGGTCACATTGACACCACCCTTGGCTGTGCGAACCGGCTGGTAACCAAAACCTTCTAAAGTCTTGACTAAATAGTCCGAAATTTCACGAGTAAAACCCGTTGGCGACGCAATGGCTGTCAGTCCTTTGATATATTCTACTGTTTGATTCATTTCTTCACCTCTTTTGCTACCTATTATAACACATTTATCATCGGATAAAAAAAGAAAATCACTCCTGTAGACTTGGCTACAAAAGTGATTTTAGTGATTATTCCATTTCAAAAACATCGCTTTCTTGCTTGTTTGGTAGAACCAATGAGAGCAAGATTCCGACAATGGCTGGCACCAACCATGGGAGAGATGCTTTAGCAAAAGGAAGAGCGTTAACAAGGTTTGCAAGAAACTCAACCTTAAACGAGCTTCCTAGTACGCTTGCAATGGCAATAGCTGTAACCACAGCAATTGTCAACTGCATACCTGGTTTTGAAAGAGCCACAAATTTATTCACAATGACAATCATAACGATGGCAATGGTGATTGGGTACAAGATAACCAGTACAGGAATTGAGTACTTGATAATCGCATCAAGACCCAAATTAGCAATGGCAAATCCAATCAAGGTAAAGGCTGTCGCATAAACCTTGTAGCTGATTTGTGGGAAGCGCTCATTAAAGAACTCAGCAGTTGACACAATCAAACCAACTGTAGTTGTGAAGCAGGTTACAGTAACCATAGCTGCAAGGAAGATTTGAGCTGTTGAACCAAAGATTTCTTGAGTTGCTTGTGACAAGATGTAAACACCTGGTGTTCCACCCTTCATCGCTTCAGCTGGTACTGGGAAATGATTTCCAAGGAAACCTAAACCGATGTAAAGAGCGCTGAAAGCAAGGGCTACAACGATACCAACAACCCAAATAGTTGAAATGTATTCTTTCTTACTTGAAAATCCAAGTTGTTTCAAGGTTTGAACTGCGATTACACTGAAGGCAACCGAAGCAAGGGCATCCAAGGTATTATAACCTTCTAGGAAACCTGTACCAAAGGCAGAAGCTTGATAAGCAGCTGAAGCAGCTTGAGGACTTGTTCCAGCGTATTTGATAGCTCCTAAAACAACCAAGATAACAATCAAGATTGCAAATACTGGCGTTAAAATACGGCCGATACGGTCTAAGATTTTTGATGGATTAAGCGAAATCAGATACGCTGCCACAAAATAAAGAAGGGTAAAGACAATCAAGCCAAGTCCTTTATTTGCATCCGATAAAAGGGGGCTGATTCCTACTTCGTAAGCTGTTGTAGCAGTACGTGGGATAGCAAAGAATGGACCGATTGACAAGTAAAGAACTGAGAGGTAAAGAGTCGCAAACCAAGGCGCTATCTTCGTTGAAATCTCGTAGATATATCCTTTAGGATTTAGCGTTCCAATTATAAGGGTCAAGACGGCGATACCGACGCCTGAAAAGACAAAACCTGCGATAGCAGGAAGAAAATGTTCTCCAGATAGAGCACCCAGAGAAGGCGGAAAAATCAAGTTCCCCGCACCAAAAAATATTCCAAACAGGAGTAAACCTGTTAGGGCACCTTTTTTAGCCATGTAAATCTCCTTCATATTTATAAAATACTGACCTAGTATATCATGAATAGGAGTATGAAAAAAGCTTCACGAAGTAAATATTGAATGTTTTCAAGATTCTTAAAAATGAGAATTGTCTAAAAATAAAATCCCCTACCGAGATCACACCAAGTAGGAGAAATTCTAATGTTTACAGTTCTTCAAAGGCAGTCATACCACCTTGAACATTGATAACTTCATAACCTTGTTCTGATAAGAATTGGCAAGCACGCGCCGATCTCATTCCAGATTTACAAATAACATAATGTAACTGGTCCTTGTCCAACTGATCAAAGGTATCAGCCAATTGACTAAGCGGTAGGTTATGGGCACCTTCTAAATGAAGAACTTCAAACTCATCCACTTCTCTCACGTCCACTAAAGAAAGTTGGTCGTTTTGGTAAAGCTGGTAAAATGCGTCAAAGGAAATTTCTTTCATTCTTTTTCTCCTAATACTCTTCGAAAATCAAATTCAAACCACGTCAGCGTCGCCTTACCGTACTCAAGTACAGCCTTCGGCTAGCTTCCTAGTTTGCTCTTTGATTTTCATTGACTATAAAATGGTTTTAATTCTTTTTTTCAAGTCTGGCACCACTTCTGACTCAAACCAAGGATTTTTGACCATCCAGATTTGATTTCGAGGTGAAGGGTGAACTAATGGAAAATAGGCTGGTAAGTAATTCTGGTAATGTTTTACCCGTTCTGTCACCTTGCCACTGATTTTTTCCTGTAAATAGTAGGCTTGAGCATATTGCCCAATCAAAAGGGTTAACTGAATATCTGGTAATTCTTGCAAGAGCTGCGGGTGCCATTTTTCAGCAAAACCTGCTCGCGGTGGCAAATCACCTGACTTGCCATGCCCTGGAAAGTAGAAATCCATGGGTAAAACCGCAAAACAACCTGAATTGTAAAAGGTATCTTCATCTACACCTAGCCAGTCTCTCAGGCGGTCACCACTTTTGTCCTTCCAGTAAAGCCCTGCCTCTTGGGTTTTAAGTCCTGGTGCCTGACCGATGATATTGATGCGAGCAGTCTTTGGCGCTGCAAAGAGAGGCTCAATGCCACGCTCTGTATAGCTGGCATTCTGTGGATCTGACATAATAGCCTGCTTGATTCTTTCAATTTGAGACATCTACTTTCCCTCCAAAAAGAAGTCTAAGCATAAGATCTCAGACTTCTATCGTTTTATTTGATCAATTCATAAATAGCTTCGGCATAGATTGCTGCAGCTCGGAAGAGATCGTCCAAGGCGATAAATTCATTGGCTTGGTGCATGGTGTCAATTGAGTCTGGGAACATAGCACCATAGGCAACACCTCGTTCTAGCAAGCGACCAAAGGTTCCACCACCGATGACTTGCTCGTGACCTTTAAGACCAGTTTGTTTTTCATAAACATTCAACAAGGTTTGAACAAGTGGATCTTCCATTGGAACATAGTGAGGGGTGTGACCGTGCTCAGAAAGGCTAACAG
The DNA here is from genome assembly GCF_013277555.1 of Streptococcus sp. k-163. Taxonomy (GTDB): domain Bacteria; phylum Bacillota; class Bacilli; order Lactobacillales; family Streptococcaceae; genus Streptococcus. The sequence continues at coordinate 12,817 of NZ_VMND01000007.1, forward strand.
AAGCAACTGGCAAGTTTTCAAGGATTGACTTGATTTGTTCTGGACTTGTTCCTTTTGGATAGCGGATATTAAGGGCAATGGTATTATCAGCGCTTGTTTCATCAAAGCGGAAGACGCCTGCATTCATAGAAAGGGCACCCATCTTTTCATCTACATGATCAATCTTGAGATTTTCACCCTCATGGTCGTTCAAAAGAATCTTACCAGCGATATCAAGGTAATCTTTTGCAGGTCCTGCAAAGTCAAACTGGCTAAGGAAGAGGGCAAGATAAGTCGCACCATTGACACCTGAAGCAGGCATAGCACCATGGGCTGATTTCCCAATGATCGTCACCTTATATTGACCGTTTTCTTCTTGGAGTTCTCCTCTAAGTTTGTGTTCTGCAACAAAGGCATCTAGTTTAGCTTGCAAGTCAGTCAAATCGCCTGAAACAATCGCTGTTGCTGATTCTGGTACCATGTTTTCACGCAAACCACCTGTGAAGCTGTGAAGACGGGCTACACCTGTATTTTCACCTGCAAAGTGGAGGTATTCCGTGATATTTCCTTTTTCACCGTTGATGATAGGGAACTCAGCATCTGGGGAGAAACCGAAGTCTGGTTTTGCAAGTCCAACATTTTCAAAATAGTAGTCCATATCTGCCCAACCTGATTCTTCGTCTGTTCCAACGATGAAGCGAACTTTCTTAGAAGTTGGAAGGCCCAATTCTTTGATGATTTTCAAGCCATAGTAGCAAGCTGTTGTAGGTCCCTTGTCATCAGAAGCTCCACGCGCATAGAGGCGACCATCTTTGATAGTTGGTGTGTACGGATCTGTGTCCCAACCGCTACCAGCTGGCACCACGTCCATGTGGGCAAAGATTCCGAGAACTTCTTCTCCATCACCAAATTCAAAATGTCCTGCGTAGTTGTCAACATTTTTAGTTGGGTAACCATCACGGTCTGCGATTTCAAGGAATTTTTCCAAGGCTTTTACTGGACCAGGCCCAAATGGATGTTCAGCATCAACCTTGCTATCATCACGTTCTGAGTTGATTTCCAAAAGGCTAAACAAGTCAGCCAAGAGGTCTTCTTTGCGTTTTTCTACTTCTGCTGTAAAATCAATTGCTGTCATTTTTTCTTCTTCCTATCTTTTTTCAATTATTTCATCCACTGGCAAGCGGTAGCTTGGTTCTAATTTTTCGTCCGTATAACCTACCGTAATCAAAAGTTCTGGACGGAAACGGTCTTCGATTTCTAAAACTTCATTAACTTTTGATTTGTCAAATCCAAGAATCAGATTTGATCCGATTCCTTGGTCTGTAAGAGCCAGAACCAAGTTCATAGCAACCAAACCTGCATTGAGAGCTAGGTAGTCGCTGACCTGTTGTTCGTTGTAACGGGCAAATTCCGCAGGCAAATTCTTCATGAAATATTGAAGTTGTTCTTCTGAGAAATTCTTTGCACCACCGACACGGGCAATCTTGCGGGCGCGTTTCGCTAAGTCCGTATCTGTAAAGAGGGCAATGGTGACAGGCGCTGATGATACCTGTTCAAAGTTGGAACCATAAGCTAATTTTGCCAGTTCAGCATTTTTCTCACGAACCACCACAAATTTCCAAGGCTGGCTATTGTGGGCGCTTGGTGCCAAGGTTGCGATTTCGATAGCCGTACGCACATCTTTTGGATCAACAGGCTTATCAGTAAACTGCTTAGTCGCATGACGTTTTTTGTTTAATTCAAGAAATTTCATAATCGATTTCCTTTTCTAATTCTACTGCTTCCATTCTACCATAATTTGAAAGAGCTTGCAGGGATTTTTCATGATTAAGATTTTTTATTACAGTCATAAAAAATATATATTAGTTCATCGGAAACATTTCTGATAAACTAGCAGATAACTTTACATTTGAATGGAGATATTATGAAAAAATTTAGCCTATTACTAGCCATCCTCCCATTTTTAGTTGCCTGTGGGAATCAAGCCACACCCAAAGAGACTAGCTCTCAAAAGACAATCGTCGTTGCTACAGCTGGTGATGTGCCGCCATTTGACTACGAAGACAAGGGCAATCTGACAGGCTTCGACATCGAAGTTCTAAAAGCAGTAGATGAAAAACTCAGCGACTACGAGATTCAATTCCAAAGAACTGCTTGGGAGAGCATCTTTCCAGGACTTGATTCTGGTCACTATCAAGCTGCAGCCAATAACTTGAGTTATACAAAAGAGCGTGCTGAAAAATACCTTTACTCACTTCCAATTTCAAACAATCCCCTCGTCCTTGTCAGCAACAAGAAAAATCCTCTGACTTCACTTGACCAAATCGCTGGCAAAACAACACAAGAGGATACCGGAACTTCAAACGCTCAATTCATCAATAACTGGAATCAAAAGCACACTGACAATCCCGCTACTATCGATTTTTCTGGAGAGGATATCGGTAAACGAATCCTAGACCTCTCTAACGGTGAATTTGATTTCCTAGTTTTTGACAAGGTATCGGTTCAAAAGATTATCAAGGACCGTGGCTTAGATCTCTCAGTCATTGATTTACCTTCTGCCGATAGTCCCAACAACTATATCGTTTTCTCAAGCGACCAAAAAGAGTTTAAAGAGAAATTTGATAAAGCGCTCAAAGAACTCTATCAAGACGGAACACTTGAAAAACTTAGCAATACCTATCTAGGTGGTTCTTATCTCCCAGATCAATCTCAATTACAATAATACTCTTCGAAAATCTCTTCAAACTACGTCAGCTTTATCTGCAACCTCAAAGCTGTGCTTTGAGCAACCTATGTCTAGCTTCCTTGTTTGCTCTTTGATTTTCATTGAGTATAAGATATATTAAAAACGATTGACCCAGTCAATCGTTTTTAGTTTGTATTGGTTACTTTAGGAAACTTTTATAAAAAATCAAAATAATCCTTCACATCCTCTACATACCTATGCTTTTCTATTAAGCTGGCTAAGAGTTCCAGATTGTGTCCCTGATAGTTATCTTCACGACGTAGTTCTTCATACATTTCGATAAAGGGAAGACCCTTGGACTTGGCCAGTTCTAACTCCGCTTCATAATCATAAGCGACTTTACGAAATTGGATATTGAGTAATTCCCCATCTTCAACTTCTATCACGGCATACTGGGCACGGTGATTTTTTAACGCCTCCCAATTAAAATAGGGCATGCCAATCGACCCTGGATTGATGATTTGTTGCCCTTGACTGCCATAACGAAGCAACTGCTTGTGGACATGACCATAGACTGCTACGTCCGTTTCCTCATCTAGGAGTTGGTCAAATTTTTCTGTATCATTCCCAACCAACAAGTCACCCCCATAATTTTTGTCAGGTAAATTATGTGAGAGAGAAAAACGCAGTCCCTCAACTTCTTTCTTTTCCAGCATAGGCAAGCTTCGTAGCCAGACAATCGTTGCAGGATCCATTCGCTCCATCAAAAACTGAGTCAATCGCATGAGCTGGACTTCCTGTGGGTCTTCTAAGCCATATTGCCCATCTAAAGCCTCAAGGACACAATCATCCCAATTGCCTCGAACACTTGCCGTGATAGGAAGATCCTTTAGCAGGGCTACCAAGTCATTTGCACCTGGACCAGGAAGAAAAATATCTCCCAGAAGCCAGTATTCACTGACTCCTTGATTTTTAGCATCTGCAATCACTGCTTCTAAGGCCGTCGCATTGCCATGAATATCTGATAAAATTGCGATTTTATGGTTCATGATGGTTTCCTTCCGTTTGGTAATCTACTCTTTCTTCCGCCACTTGAGCTAATTCCACTTCTTCCTGCGAGTTCAACTTTCTTTGCACAGCTTCTGCGACAAGTATTGGCACTCCAACTTCGACAATCTCATCCACACTGGCTTCCTTGATTTTAGTGAGAGACTTGAAATGTTTCATGAGATTTTGCTTGCGTTTAGGTCCCAGACCTTCAATTCCATCCAATTGTGATGAAAAGGAATTTTTGGAGCGTAGTTGACGGTGGAAGGTAATGGCAAAGCGGTGCACCTCATCTTGGATGCGTTGAAGGAGGAAAAATTCCTGAGAATTTCTAGACAACTCCACCACCTCAAGCGGATCTCCAAAGAGCAATTCATGGGTTTGGTGTTTGTCATTCTTTTGCAGACCTGCAATGGGAATATCCAAGCCCAGCTCCTCTTGGATGACTTGCTTAGCGATATTGACTTGACCTTGTCCCCCATCAATGACAATCAAATCTGGCGGGGTTAAGCCCTCACGTTGAACTCGACCATAACGCCTGCGAATGACCTCTCTCATGCTGGCATAGTCGTCCGGCCCAACAACGGTTTTTATCTTGTACTTACGGTAATCTTTTTTACTTGGTTTGCCGTTAACAAAGACTACCATGGCTGAAACAGGGCTGGTACCCATGATATTGGAGTTATCGAAGGACTCAATGCGAACTGGAGTTGGGATCTGAAGCAAACGTCCCAGATTTTCAATAGCCCCTTGGGTCTTTTCAACAGATTTCTCTAGCAGGTTAAATTTCTGCTCTAGGCTGACACGTGCATTCTTTATAGCCAGATTGACCAGCTGTTTTTTCTCACCACGCTGGGGCTTGAGAATCTTGGTATCCACTAAGGCCTTGACGGCTTCTTCGTCAATATCCTGCGGAATCAGTACCTCATTGGGTACTAGGTGAGATTTTTCTTGATAGAATTGTCCTACATAGGTTAGAAAGTCCTCATCCGGATCATTATAATAGGGGAAAAGATTGACATCGCGCTCAATAAGCTTGCCCTGACGAACAAAGAAAACCTGAACACACATCCAGCCCTTATCCACATAGTAGCCAAAGACATCGCGATTTTGGAGATCCTTAGCCATAACCCGTTGCTTGGTTCGAAGTGTTCCAATAGCCTGAATCAGGTCACGGTATTCAGCCGCACGTTCAAATTCCATAGTCTGAGCTGCCGCAGCCATTTTTCCCTTGAGATCATCAATGATTTTATCATCCTGCCCTTTCAGAAAATCAGAAACCTCCTGGGCCATGGACTTGAAATAAGCCTCATCTTTCTTACAGATGGTGTGGGCCATACACTGGCCGATATGGTAATAAAAGCAAACCTTAGACGGTGGATTGGTACACTTTCTAAAAGGGAAAATTCGATCCAGCAACCGCTTGATTTCATTGGCTGCCCCCACATCTGGATAGGGACCAAAGTAGAGACCTCCGTCCTTTTTGACCTGACGGGTGATAATCAAACGAGGATAGCGTTCATTGGTGATTTTGATGAAAGGGTAAGACTTATCATCCTTGAGCATGATATTGTACTTAGGCTTATTTTCCTTGATCAAGTTGATTTCTAGAAGAAGTGCCTCAATGTTGGACTCCGTAACAATAAATTCAAAATCCACAATTTCAGACACCAGAGCCTCTGTCTTGGTATCATGACTTCCGCGGAAATAGGACCTCACACGGTTTCGCAGATTTTTAGCCTTTCCTACATAGATAATGGTGCCGTTTTTATCCTTGTGAATGTAGCAACCAGGGCTGGTCGGCAAGAGCTCTAGTTTTGATTTAATCAAGTTATTCATAGTTCCATTATAGCAAAAAAGTAGGGAAAGATTGTTCCCTACTCACTAGTCTCATATATTTTTCGGAGGTTTGCAATATCCTCTTCCTGGATACCATAAAAGGAACCGGCCGGTTGCATCACTGATTTCTCATCTGTATGGTCCAAGCCAATCGCATGACCCAACTCATGTTCCGCCGTATGGACAATGCGTTCATAGGAATAACCATAGTCAGGACTGGACAGATAATAATGATTCAACCGCACCGTGACAGATAAAAATTGTCCCGTTAAGAGATTAGTCTGACTTTCCGCCTCTCCTGCCACAGGAGTGCCTCCGTCATTCATCTCCGTAGCCATAATATCTGCCTTGCTAGACTCTGTCACGACTTCAAAGTTAAAAGCACCAGTTTGATTCCAGTTCTGAATCGCTTCTAAATACGCCTCTTGAAAGCGTGAATCCATCTGTGAATCCAAGTAAATACGAGCAGAAGCCTGTGACCACCTTCCTTCAGAATGCTGGTGGCTATCTGTCTGGTTCAACTTAGGCAGTTGCCCTGTTTTTTCCCATTGGTCAATACTTTGTTGACCAATCTTTACTGACCGCTCAACTTGCTTCAACGCTCCTTGAAAATCCCCGTTCAGATACCAGAGAAATCCAAAAGCAAGAGTGCATAAAATCAAAACAATCCAAACCAGGCGCCAAAACAAACTCCACACAAAAGAAAAGAAAGCCCCTATCAAACGAAAAATCCAGCGCATGTCTCTCCACCTTTCTAGCAAATAAAGTCTATTTTACTAAAACAAGCTGAAAGAAAGCTAAATACTGGCTTTTTCATCTTAACGTCCTAATATTTTTTTGAATAACTGAATAGCTTTGTATTTTAAAGGTGATGGATGGTAACGGAAAGTACCCGCTTTGCGTACAATATAGCCATTAAAATTTTGTTTAAAACGCAAAACACCATCACTTCCATCAAAAATCCCTTGAATGCCTAGGAAGTTGTATTTAGGTATTCCACGTTTTATGCTTTCCAACATAATATATTTTTGAAGCAGTGCAGGGGCATAGAATTTATTAAACTCAGTGTAGGAGCCACTAAAGAGATAAGTCGTTTCCTGAGGCATATAAACAAATAAACTTCCGGCTAAAACAATATCTTCTTCCCCATATTTTTCAATCAAGTCTCGCGCTTCTGCTTTTCGAACTTCAAAAGTTTCAAATTGACTCAAATATTCTCTCAGTTGATTTTGTTTTTTCTCAGAATGAGGATTTTTACTCAAATCAAGTCGCAACTTGTCCACTATTTCTTCTAGTTTACTTTGCTCACCTTGTAATTTGTTCATATATTCCGAAAAATTCAAGATTGCTACGAGAAACTCAGCTTGTTCTCCAAAAGCATCATAAAAATGCTCATAGTATTCTAAACTTTTATCACTATATTCTCTACGTTCAGAGGTTTCTTTTGTGATCTTCTTAAACATTGATAGCTCTTCACGTTTTAACTTTTTCAACCGAATGCCGAACGTTTCAGCCTTTTTCACCAAAGGCTTCCCCTTTTTACTAAAACTTTTAAGCAAATTCTTTTCAGTTAAATCAGTCAAATCCTTATAATATAACCAATTCGGTTCCCCACCTGGATATCCTGTCGTCAAACCATCAAATTGATAACCCAAATCAGTTAAACCTTGAATGATACTTTTTTTCTCAACATCTATTGGATTACCTTGGCTATCAAAAGTTTGATAAGTTTCATAAGGTTTTACAAGCAACTCTAAGACACCATTTTGTTTGGCATATTCTTTTAACTCCGCATAAAAAACTAGAAGAGCATCTTGTTGGGTATAAATCGGACCCGAATTGAGCTCCATATGCAGACCACCTAACATGGGCAAGTTATAAACCATAGCTGCAACTTGAATTTCTCCTTCTTTTTTTAAAGCAAGATAAACAATTTGAGCCCCTCTTTTTTCTAGCAAATCACCCATCTGGACAGATTGCATAAAAGAACGAGAAGAAACCTGATCAGAATAAGTCTGAAACTCTTCTTTCGTGAGTGTTGTTAGTACCATATACTTACTTTCTATGTTTTTTTCTTAATGTTTTACGGAAATTAAGAGCAAGTCTTAACAGAGGATAGAGAGGATGGGTAGGCATTGTAAATTCACCCAAGTATTCTTCAATCGTTGGATTAAAATTAGCTTTAAAACGATAGAGTCCACCGTCTAAATGATTTTCGACGCCTCCTAAATTTTGCCACACCATACCTCGCTCAAAGGCATAGCGAGCTGTTTCATACCAAGTTAAAATTGGTGCATTGTAACGTTTAAAAGCATCATCCATACCAGCATATAGATTGACAGAAGTATTACCAAATTCCAAACTCAAAGTAGCTGCTAAAGGAATGTTTGATTTTCCTTCATTCATATATCCCTGCAAGAAATCTCTTTCCACTTCTAAACGTTCTTTTTCTTTTATATTTTCTTGAACTTTTGAAGGTTTGGTTGCATCACTAAATTTTTCTGCAACTACTCTATTTTTTTCCAGCTGTTCTTCTAATTCTCGTAAACGCTTAGAAACATCCAAACTCGTTAGCGTGATATAAGAATCTTCTTTAAAGTTATCTAATAATTTTTTATAGTAGACTTCATTTCTTAAATGAATATCTTTTCGTTTCTCGGTTTTTTTCATCAACTCCGAAAACGAATCTAATAGTTCCAGTCCACCATATTGAACCTCAAGCCCTTTGTTTCGAGCCGTTCGGATAGCTTGTTTTGTTGACTTAGAAAGTTTATCTTCTTCAAAATTTTCCTTGTATATTTTCGCCTGAATACGAGGTTGAATAGTATCATCCATCTCGGCTGTCTGCCCAGACCATTTCACTCCTAGTTGCCCTAAAGTCTCAACAAGAACAAGATTTTCAGGATATTCTGTTTTATCTTGATTGACCAAATGTTGAGATTGACAAATACTTGGGTCAAAAGTCACAAAGATAGCTTTCTTACTGCGAGCATAAGACTTAATAGACTGCAGGACAAACTTTAAAACTTCTGTATCCCTGTAATCCAATATGGGACCTCTTGGAATATAAAACATTTTATACCCCAAAGGCAGAGACTTTATGAGAATACTAGCCACAGCCAGTAATTTTTCCCCTTCATAAACCCCAAGTCTCTCATGATTCCAATCAGATTTCACTTTTTCCCAAGCACTGCTTTGTAATAGATTAACCATGGGATGTTCTTTTACAAAATCATCATACTCTGATAATGGTATCCCAAGCTGATAACGATACATATTTTTCTCTCTTTCAACTAGTATCTCTCTACTATTTTACTATTTTCGATTAAAAAGTCTAGTGAAAATAGACTTCCATAATTGTTTTTAAGCCAAGAATAACTATAAATGGTAGTTTATTTATAAAAAACTAGCTCAATCTCTCTTCCAATTTGAAATCAATTGGTAGGGTTGCTAAAAAACCTTCCAATTGTTTTTCCCAATAATACCACTCATGAGTTCCAGCGCTATGGCTATAGGTCACATCAAAGCCTAGTTTTTTGAGGTTTTTCACTGCCAGATTATTGGCTTCATACAAGAAATCTTGCTCGCCACACCAAGCCCAAAGCTTGGTCTGTTTATCTGATTTTTTTGCCAGACTTTCAAGAGAATAAGGGCTAGTGGTCCAATCTTTAATTTCCCCAAACACACCTCTCCAGTAAGCTGGCGTACCCAAATTTTGACTCTCAGGAGAAAAATCTTCAAAGCTAAGTGTACCTGAAAAACTAGCTGCATGAGAAAAACGATTTGTAGCAAAAGCCAGTTTAAAGCAGCCATAGCCTCCCATAGAGAGACCAGCGATAAAGGTCTTTTCACGCTTGCTGGTCATATTAGGGAAGAAGCGTTTCAAAACCTCTGGTAATTCCTCTGCTAGAGCTGTGTAGTAGTCAAAACCATACTGGGTATCGGTGTACCAACCGTTGCTGGTATTGGGCATGACGACGATAAGATTAGTGCCTCGAAGCAAGCGTTCCACATTGGTCCGCTTGAGCCAACTATTATGATTACCAGACATCCCGTGCAAGAGGTACAAGACGGGAATGTCTTTACAATCTGGTTCTTCCACTCGATTGGCATCAGGGTAAAGGACATTCACCCCCCACTCCATATCCAAAACTTGTGAGTAATACTCTATTTTCATTACTGCCATATTTTTTCCTCTATTTTCCGATAAGAAAAAGCCGAAATTCGACTTTCCCTCTGTTTATTTCAACGATTATTTTGCTTCCATGACTACTGGTAGAACTGCTGGACGACGCTTAGTTTGATCAAAAAGATACTTGGTCAGAGTATCCCGAACCTTCCCTTTAAGATCTGCCCAGTCAAAGTCTTCTCCTTGAAGATAGTCTTCTACCGTTTGGTTAATCAATTCTGAACTTTCACGGAGAATATCGCGACTCTTCTTGAGATAAACAAATCCACGCGTATGAACACGAGCCTTGGCTACAATTTTCTTCTCACGACGGTTAACGGTGATTGCGACGATGAAAATCCCATCCTCTGACAAGACCTTACGGTCACGAAGAACCACATTACCAACATCACCGATGGCATTTCCGTCAATCAAGACATCCCCTGCCGAAACTGCACCAGCTGGGACAAAGTCTCCATTCTCATAAGCCATGCTGGTTCCCTTTTTAGGGATGAAAATACGTTCTGGCAATATACCAACCGCCATGGCAGCCTTAGCATGGGCATCCAACTCACGATATTCCCCTTGAATTGGGAAGAGATACTTGGGTTGCAAGAGATTGATCATCAATTGCAAATCACGCGCATTTCCGTGGCCTGACACACGTAAGTTTTGGGTGATAAGCTTGACAACTCCGCCAGCTTGGTAAATCATATTTTCCACACGCGCCATAACTGCTTCTTTGGCGATAGACGGAGTCGTTACGATATAGACCAAATCACCATCCTTGATTTCCACATAACGATGGCGACCAATCGACATCTTGCGAAGACCGTTGATAGGCTCACCCATACGGCCTGTCTCAAGGATGATCAACTCATGATCCTCGAAGCGAGACATGTCTTTCGGTTTAATCAAAAGACTCTCGTTAGCTAGAGACAATTTCTTAAGACGAATAGCAGTGCGGACGATATTTTCAATATCAAATCCTGTCAAGACCACACGACGACCTGTTGCATCCGCAGCGTCAAACACCTGCTGGATACGAGAAAGGTTGCTGGCTACCGCCGCAACGATAATACGACCATCCCAATCTGCAATAGTTTGAGTGATTTCGTCCCCAACTTCACTTTCGCTAGCCACTTGGATATTGCTGTCTGCATTGGCTGAATCGCTAAGCAGAGCTAGAACTCCATCACGACCGATTTCTGCCAAACGAGCGAAGTCTGTCGCATAGGATTCACTAGCTGTCTGGTCAAATTTGAAGTCACCTGTATAAACGATGCTACCTTCAGCTGTCTTCAAGACCACACCCAGACTTTCTGGGATAGAGTGGGTCGTACGGAAGAAGGATACCACAGTCCCTCCAAAATCAATCTCCGTATCCTCATTAATCACATGGAAATCATTAAATTTCTTAACCGCATCATTCCCTTTGACAAAGAGTTTGGCCAACTCAATGGTCAACTCAGAACCAAATACAGGTACCTTGGCTTCAGCCAAGAGATAAGGAAGAGCACCAATGGCATCCGCATGCCCGTGAGTCAAGAAGACCCCTGCGATACGGTCACTATTTTCAAAAAGGTAGTCCATATTTGGAATAACTACATCCACCCCTAGTTGTTCATTTTCAGGGTATTTCAGACCTGCATCCAAAACGAAAATAGACCCATCGATTTCAGCGATATACATATTTTTCCCATTTTCACGTACACCACCAAGTGTTGTTAAACTGATATTACTCATTTTTCCTCCGAAAGCTTAGTTTATCTTGATTATAGGGTTACTTGCCCTTTTATTCTAAAAGCACTATTACTTTTAGCCGAATCTTTTCCTACCATTATACCATTTTTTTGATGATTTTCAAAATGAAGATTCGTTTTCAAAAAAGAGCTGGTTGCCCAACTCTTTCCTACGTCTACTCTTTTTCCATTAAAAAGTCATAAATTTCTTGCACGGTACCTAGCGCCATCATTTCTTGATCTTTGACGGTTTGTTTGAGATTTTGGTAAATCTGACTTTCTCCGATTTCCCGCTTTGGCGCCTCTTTATTCACTGTCATGACACCATCTGTGATCGTCACAAAGCCTAACTCTTCAAATACTTGAATCATCTTGACCAGCAAGATTTGTTGGATATTGAGATAAGCAGCCAAGTCTTTCAGCTTGTAGCGAATATCAAACTCTGGAAACTGGTAGATGGTCTTGTACAATTTAGCAAACTGCTCTCTAGTCCCATACCCCGTCAGATAGTAGGCCTTGTCAATGTCGTTTTTGAAATAAACAGCAGAGAAATGCTGTTCCTGAAAAATGGTCTTCAGCAGGGTAATATCCTCAGGAATGGTTTTCACGACAATAGCTTCACTAGTCGCCAGATTCGGCAATTCTCCAGCAAAATCCAAGACTGGAACCCCTTCTGGCAAGACTGCATTTTTTCCACGGATATTAAAGAGTTGAACCCCCTCCACACGCGCATCCACCATCATCAACTGGAGGGCAGTTTGGCCATTCCATTGGTTGACAGACAATTTGACTGCTAACTCTAGATTCTTGGTTTGAGCAAATTCTGTTGCCCATCTACCTTGTCCAAATGCTACCACTTCAAAACTCGCCTCACCTTTGAAAATTTTCAACTTGAGATGAGCATTGCCTGCTCCCATAGTACGGGCACTTTCGACCTGAAAATCCTTGATATAAAAGACAGGTTTCTGATTATCCATTCCAAAAGGTGCCAAGCGCTCAAAGTTCTTGACTGTTTCAAGACTCAAAGTCTCCAAATCCAACTCTTCATCTAGGTTTAACTTATTCTTGCCAGTAGCATCTGCGCCTTTTTCACGGACATAATCTTCCAAGACCTGAGATAAATCTGAGAGTTTCTCCACTTCCAGCGTCATTCCTGCTGCGCCAGCATGGCCACCAAAGGCTATGAAGAGGTCTCTATGAGGATCCAGAGCCTCAAAAATATCGACCGCTTCCACACTACGAGCACTACCCTTGGCACGACCGTCCTCTATATTAAGAACAATAACTGTCTGCCCTAGTTCTTCCAACAAACGACCAGCCACGATACCCAGAACCCCAGGATTCCAGCCTTCCTTGGCCAAGACTTGGACCTTCTTCTCAGGGTCCACCATGGTCTTAGCTTCTTCATAGATAGACTGGACGATCTCCTTGCGCTCTTCGTTTTTCTGATGAATCATGAGGGCAATCTCATGCGCTTCCTCATCATCAAAGCCAGTAAGCAAATCAATGGCTGGATTAGGATCATCCAAGCGCCCCAAGGCATTCAAACGAGGGGCAATCTGGAAACCAACTGTCTCTTCTGTCACTTCGTTGGCAGCAATCCCAGCCATATCCATCATTTCTTGTAGACCAATTCGTTGAGTATGCCCCAACATTTCCAGGCCGTATTGAACCAAAATGCGGTTTTCATCCGTCAAACTAACCATATCTGCAATGGTACCAATAGCGACCAAATCAAGCAGTTCCACTTGAACTTCTTCTAACAGGGCACAAGCTAACTTGAAGGCCACTCCGCAGCCAGCCAAATATTTAAAAGGATAGTCCGCATCTGGATGCTCAGGATGGACAATAGCATAGGCATCTGGTAAGGTTTCAGGCATAGAATGGTGGTCAGTCACAATGACATCGACCCCCATCGACTGAGCCAGTTCAATAGCCTCGTGACCAGCAACTCCATTATCCACTGTCACAATCAAGGAAATTCCTTCTTGCTCGATGAAGTACTTATAGACACTGGCATTAGGTCCATAACCGTCTGTAAAACGATTGGGCAAGTAAACACGGCACTCAGCACCAAGCTGTTCCAAACTTTCCTTCACAATAGAAGCCGAAGTCATGCCATCCGCATCGTAATCTCCATAGACGAGAATATTTTCCCCTTCTTCAATGGCCTGACGGATCCGTTCCACTGCCTTGTCCATATCATGGAGCAGATAAGGATCATGCAAGTCCTCCAAGGAAGGTTCTAAAAACTTCTTCAAACTTTCTTGCTTCTGAATCCCTCTCTCAAATAATAACCGAGCCACCTCAGGACCCAGTCCAGCCTTCTTGGCTATCTTTGTAAAATCCGCATCTTCTACTTGCGGGGCAAACTGCCATTCATAAGTAGGTGTTATCAAAAAGACATCCACTCTTTCTAAGAATTCTATCGCTTCATTATAACATGATTTAGGCTTTTTCTCTATCCTGATTGCTTTCTACAAAAATTTTACTAACTTTTTTCTGATATGATTTGACAAGAAAAATCTTTTGGTGTAGAATCATGTTATAAAATCTAACACAAAGGAGATTCCTTATGGCTTTAGTAGAATTTGAACACGTCGAAAAATATTACGGAGACTACCACGCACTCCGCGACATCAATCTCCGTTTTGAAAAAGGGCAAGTCGTTGTCCTCCTTGGACCATCTGGTTCTGGTAAATCCACTCTGATCCGTACCATTAATGGTCTGGAGGCTGTTGACAAAGGAAGTCTTCTAGTAAATGGTCACCAAGTTGCTGGTGCCAGCCAGAAAGATTTGGTGCCTCTTCGCAAGGAAGTCGGCATGGTTTTCCAGCATTTCAATCTCTACCCCCACAAAACTGTGTTAGAAAATGTAACACTTGCACCCATAAAAGTTCTAGGAATTGATAAAAAAGAAGCTGAAAAAATAGCCCAAAAATATCTGGAATTTGTAAATATGTGGGACAAAAAAGATTCTTATCCAGCCATGCTATCTGGTGGACAAAAACAACGGATTGCCATCGCACGTGGACTCGCTATGCATCCTGAACTCCTCCTCTTCGATGAACCAACATCTGCCCTTGACCCTGAAACCATCGGCGATGTTCTAGCAGTTATGCAAAAATTGGCCCACGATGGTATGAATATGATTGTCGTTACTCATGAAATGGGCTTTGCCCATGAAGTTGCCGACCGCATCATCTTTATGGCTGACGGAGAGGTTTTAGTAGATACAACAGATGTTGATGACTTTTTCGACAATCCAAGCGAACCTCGTGCCCAACAATTTCTCAGCAAAATCATCAACCACGAAAGTGACAAAGTAAAATAAGGAGGCGTTTATGAAAAAGAAATTCTTTTTATCAGCAATATTGATTAGCCTTTTCAGCCTTGCTGCTGCAAAACCAGTTCAGGCTAATACCAGCGTTACAGATATTCAAAAAAGAGGCGAGCTAGTTGTCGGTGTCAAACAAGACGTTCCTAATTTTGGTTACAAGGATCCTAAGACAGGGACCTATTCTGGTATCGAAACAGACTTGGCCAAGATGGTAGCAGATGAACTCAAGGTCAAGGTTCGCTATGTGCCTGTTACCGCACAAACTCGTGGACCACTTCTAGACAATGAACAAGTCGATATGGATATCGCGACCTTTACCATCACAGACGAACGCAAAAAACTCTACAACTTCACCAGCCCCTACTACACGGACGCATCTGGCTTTTTGGTCAATAAGTCTGCCAAAATCAAAAGCATTGAGGAACTAAACGGAAAAACTATCGGAGTTGCCCAAGGTTCCATTACTCAGCGTTTGATTACCGAACTGGGTAAAAAGAAAGGATTGACCTTTAAATTCGTCGAACTGGGTTCCTACCCAGAATTGATTACGTCCCTTCATGCTCACCGTATTGATGCTTTTTCCGTTGACCGCTCGATTCTATCTGGCTATATCAGTAAACGAACAGTACTACTAGATGATAGTTTCAAGCCATCTGACTACGGTATCGTTACCAAGAAATCAAATACAGAGCTCAACGACTATCTCGATAACTTGGTTACTAAATGGAGTAAGGATGGCAGTTTGCAAAAACTTTATGACCGTTACAAGCTCAAACCATCTAGCCATACTGCAGATTAAGGAGGACACCCCATGACAGATTTATCATCTTGGACAGCCTATTTTCAGGATTTTGGACAATTTTTCAATGGTTTCCTCTTCACCCTTGCCCTAGCGATCGGATCCTTTATCCTCGCAATGGTCTTGGGCATCTTCTTTGGAGCCATGTCAACCAGCAAGCATCCAATATTGAGAATTTTGGCTCGCATCTTTGTCGAATTTTACCAAAACACTCCCCTCTTGGTGCAGTTTGTCATCGTTTTTTATGGTCTACCTCTTATCAGTGACCACATCATCATGATTCCGATTTATTGGACAGCTGTACTCTGCGTAGGGCTCTATCACGGAGCCTATATCGCTGAGGCGATTCGCTCAGGTATTCAGTCTATTCCTAGCGGTCAGATGGAGGCCGCCTTGTCGCAAGGGTTTACCTATATCAGTGCCATGCGCTTGATTATCTTGCCTCAGGCCTTCCGTATCATTCTCCCTCCTTTGACCAACCAAATCGTTAACCTCATCAAAAACACCTCGACAGTCGCTATCATTTCTGGAGTGGACTTGATGTTTGTAACCAAATCTTGGTCGGCTCTTAACGGAAACTATATCCCAGCCTTTCTAGGCGCTGCCCTGCTCTACTTCTCTCTATGCTTCCCTGTTGCCCAGTTTGGTCGCAAGATGGAGCAAGCCAACAAAAAAGCCTATTCACTTTAGGAGGTTACTATGGAATCCATTTTAGAAGTTTTGACCCCAGATAACCTAATCTTTATCTTTAAAGGATTTGGCTTGACCCTCTATATTTCTCTGATTGCCATCGTCCTCTCTACCCTTATCGGAACGGTGCTAGCCGTCATGAGAAATGGGAAAAATCCTGTCTTACGTATCATCTCCAGCATTTATATCGAGTTTGTGCGTAACGTTCCCAACCTCCTCTGGATTTTTACTATCTTTTTGGTTTTCAAGATGAAGTCCACTCCAGCAGGAATCACTGCCTTTACTCTCTTTACATCAGCAGCCTTGGCTGAGATTATCCGAGGTGGTCTCAATGCCGTAGACAAGGGACAGTACGAAGCAGGAATGTCACAAGGCTTCACCTCAGCCCAAATCCTCTACCACATCATTCTTCCACAAGCTATTCGTAAAATGCTGCCAGCCATCATTTCTCAGTTTGTTACCGTGATTAAGGATACCAGCCTCCTCTACTCTGTTATCGCCCTACAAGAACTCTTTGGAGCCAGCCAAATTCTCATGGGCCGTTATTTCGAACCAGAGCAAGTGTTCAGTCTGTATATCCTGATTGCCCTCATCTACTTCAGCTTTAACCTAGCAATTTCGAGCCTGTCTCATATGCTAGCAAAACGTTGGCAACAAGCCGCAGAATAAACAGCCACTCTCCAGTTCAATTGGAGAGTTTTTTAATGATAGCAGATATTTATAGACATCAATTTGACACCATACTTTTTCTATGATAAAATGTAACAAATTCGTTTACAACAAATCAAATCTAAATGAAATGGAATTTTCTATGAAATCAATCAAAGGATTACTCTTTATCATAGCTAGTTTTATCTTGACTATTTTGACTTGGATGAACACTTCTCCCCAATTCATGATTCCAGGGCTAGCTTTAACAAGCCTATCTCTGACTTTTATCCTAGCCACTCGTCTCCCACTACTAGAAAGTTGGTTTCACGGTTTGGAGAAGGTCTACACCGTCCACAAATTCACAGCCCTTCTCTCCATCATCCTACTAATCTTTCATAATTTTAGTATGGGCGGTTTGTGGGGCTCTCGATTAGCTGCTCAGTTTGGCAACCTTGCCATCTATATCTTTGTCAGCATCATCCTTGTCGCCTATTTAGGCAAATACATCCAATACGAAGCTTGGCGATGGATTCACCGCCTGGTTTACCTAGCTTATATTTTTGGACTCTTTCACGTCTACATGATGATGGGCAATCGTCTCCTTACATTTAATCTTCTAAGTTTTCTTGTTAGTAGCTATGCCCTTTTAGGCTTGCTAGCTGGTTTTTATATCATTTTTCTATATCAAAAGATTGGCTTCCCCTATCTAGGGAAAATTACCAACCTCAAACGCTTGAATCACGATACTAGGGAAATTCAAATCCATCTTAGCAGACCTTTCAACTATCAATCAGGACAATTTGCCTTCCTAAAGATTTTCCAAGAAGGTTTTGAAAGTGCTCCGCATCCCTTTTCTATCTCAGGAGGTCATGGTCAAACTCTTTACTTTACTGTCAAAAATTCAGGCGACCATACCAAGAATATCTATGACAATCTTCAAGTCGGCAGCAAAGTAAGCGTAGACAGAGCTTACGGACACATGATTATAGAAGAAGGACGAGAAAATCAAGTTTGGATTGCTGGAGGTATTGGGATCACCCCCTTCATCTCTTACATCCGTGAACATCCTATTTTAGATAAACAGATTCACTTCTACTATAGCTTCCGTGGAGAGGAAAATGCAGTCTATCTAGATTTGCTTCGTGACTATGCTCAGAAAAGTCCTAATTTTGAACTCCATCTAGTAGACAGTACAAAAGATGGCTATCTTCATTTTGAACAAAAAGAAGTGCCCGAACATGTAAGCGTCTATATGTGTGGTCCTCTTTCTATGATGAATTCACTCGCTAAACAGATTAAGAAACAAAATCCAAAAGCAGAGCTTATTTACGAAGGATTCAAGTTCAAATAACCAACTACATTCTCCTGGAATTTCCCAGGAGTTTTTTCTACGCAAACACTCAAAAACACTGCCAGATTTCTCTAGCAGTGTTTTGAGTTTTATTTATCTTAGTAAATTGTTCTTTCAG
Source organism: Streptococcus sp. k-163 (assembly GCF_013277555.1). Lineage (GTDB taxonomy): Bacteria > Bacillota > Bacilli > Lactobacillales > Streptococcaceae > Streptococcus. The sequence goes on from NZ_VMND01000007.1 coordinate 31,230, forward strand.
TTTCTACATCGAAGAAGTGAGCTTTATTCAAGTCAAAGCCAAGTTCAACTGTTGCACCTGTTTGCAAGTAGTCACGAGCGTCAACTTTGGCAACGAATTCGTCTTTACCAACTTGGCAGTAAAGGTGAGATTCTGAACCAAGCAATTCAGATACAGAAATAGTCGCTTTTACAACTGATTCTGGGAATGTTTCAAGGAAAGCAGGTTCTGCATTCACATCTTCTGGACGAATACCGAAGATCAATTCTTTACCTTCATAGCCTTTTTCACGAAGTACTTTCAAAGCGCCTTCTGGAACTTTCAAACGGAAACCGTCTGAAATAATTTCGCTACCAACCAATTTCACATTGATGAAGTTCATTGCTGGACTTCCGATGAATCCTGCAACGAATTTGTTAACTGGGTTTTTGTAAACTTCTTGAGGAGAACCGATTTGTTCTACACGTCCGATAGTACCTGTACCAGCAGGGTTCTTAGTTGCTGACATGATAACGATACGATCTGCAAGTGTCATCGCTTCTGTTTGGTCGTGAGTTACGTAGATAGTTGTAGCCCCGATACGACGGTGGATTTTAGCGATTTCAGCACGCATTGATACACGGAGTTTTGCATCCAAGTTTGACAAAGGCTCGTCCATCAAGAATACTTTTGCGTCACGGACGATTGCACGACCCATGGCAACACGTTGACGTTGACCACCTGAAAGGTCAGCTGGTTTACGTTCCAAGAATTCTTTCAATCCAAGGATTTCAGCTGCTTCTTGCACACGTTTGTCGATGTCTTCCTTGCTGTATTTACGCAATTTCAAACCGAAAGCCATGTTGTCATAAACAGTCATGTGTGGGTAAAGAGCGTAGTTTTGGAATACCATGGCGATGTCGCGGTCTTTTGGAGCTACGTCGTTGACAACCACGCCATCGATAGATGCAGTTCCTTCTGTAATATCTTCAAGACCTGCAATCATACGAAGAGTAGTTGATTTACCACATCCTGAAGGACCTACGAAAACGATAAATTCTTTGTCTTTGATGTCCAAGTTGAAGTCTTCAACTGAGTAGTGTTCGCTGTTTGGATATTTTTTGTAAATGTTTTTAAGATTCAATTCTACCATGAGGTGAACTCCTTTTGTCTTTTGATAGTTTTATTATAGATGAAAACGCTTTACATTTCTATGGCAAGGTGACCAAAAAAATAAAAAAGTTCTGTGCAACTTGCACAAAACTTTAGAGAATATCTGGTAAAATCAATTGATAACACAAGGTCAGGTCGGTCAATTCCTTCAACTGAAGCCCTGTTAATTCTTCCCACTTATCAATCTTGTATTGGAGAGAATTACGATGCAGATAGAGTTGCTGGGCTGTTTTTGTTAGGACAGCACTGTTTTCCCAAAGGGAGAGAATGATTTCCTGAATCTGGTCTTGATCCAAAATCATCTGGTGTAGACATTCCTTGATTACTCTCAAATCTACAAGCCGTTCCCCCATACTCCAAAGATAGAGCTGAGAAAAGGTATGAACACCTTGGTGACCCTGACGCCACCAAGTCTTAAACAAATCCCTCTCCGCTTTAATCAAGTCTGATAGGGCTTGATGTCCCGTCTGAGACCAAACCTGGCCTAACATGATAGACAGACGCAATCCAAAGTCATACTCAACCGCTTCAATCGTATCACTTAAAATAGCTCGTACAGAAGTGTATTTATCTTGTTGAAGCACGAAAACATAGTCCTGAGCTCCGACTTGAAGCACCGCCTGACAGTTCGGAAAAAGAGTCCGCATCATATCTAGCCAAGAAGCTAGATTTTCCTGCTGAAAATAGGAAAGATGACAATAAACCAACTGAATCTTTTTAAAAGTTTGTGGTGCCTGTCCCTTGCTCTCCATCAGAAAAGAATACCAAGGATTGAGCGAACGAGCCTGCTCCTGCTGGGTCAAAAGGGCAACCAACTGCTTTTCACGCTCGCTGAGTCCAGCTTCCTCCAGCAAAATCCACTGCTGAGAAGCTAAAGGGAGAATGAGATAGCCCTCTTTCTCTACTGGTTGGTCTGAAATCTGAGCCTCAGGAAACCAGTCTTGTAGTTCTTTTACCATCATATCCTAGCCCTCCACTTTTTGGATGCACCACGAAATCAAGCTCTCAAGACGTTCCAGATTTTCAGTCATATGGAGATAGCCCATGACTGCTTCAAAACCTGTGGACATACGGTAAGTCACCACATCAGCATTTTTGGCCTTGGTATGACTATTGGTATTGCGGCCACGTTTGTAGATTGCTTCTTCTTTTTCCGTCAGTACTTGCTCCTCCAACATAAGGGAAATCAGGCGAGCCTGAGCTTTGGCTGACACATACTTGGTCGCTTCTTGGTGGAGTTTATTGGGTTTGGTCATACCTTTGAGGATGAGGTGACGGCGAATATACATAGAATACACCGCGTCCCCCTCAAAAGCTAACGCAATCCCATTAATGAGATTGACATCAATCACGTGTCCACCTCACTCCATCCTTGGTGTCAAGGAGTTTAATCCCTTGAGCAGCCAATTGGTCACGGATCTGGTCCGCTGTCGCAAAGTCACGATTGGCACGCGCTTCTTGACGTTTTTGAATCAAGGCTTCAATCTCTTCATCCAGCACTTCCTCAATAAAGACAATTCCAAAGACTTCCAACATATCTGCAAGAGCTTTCTTAACACTTGCATCATAGTTACCAGAGTTTATCCATTTGGCCATTTCAAAAACTACTGTGATACCGTTAGCAGAATTGAAATCTTCATCCATAGCCGCTACAAACTTATCTTTAAATGCTTGTAGCTCTTGAGCATCTACAGTTCCTGTAAATGGTTGCTCGTAAGTATTCTTTAGATACTTGAGATTGGTCTCGGCATCACGCACTGCTTTTTCCGTAAAGTTGATAGGCTTGCGGTAATGCTGTGTCGCAAAGAAGAAACGAAGTACTTGCCCATCAAGGGTTTTAAGGGCATCATGCACAGTGATAAAGTTCCCCAAGGACTTGGACATCTTGACATTATCGATGTTGACAAAGCCGTTGTGCATCCAGTAGTTGGCAAAGATCTTGCCTGTTTTGGCTTCTGACTGGGCAATTTCGTTGGTATGGTGAGGAAACTCTAGGTCGGCTCCACCACCGTGGATATCAATGGTATCACCTAAAATCTCTGTCGACATGACTGAACACTCGATGTGCCAGCCCGGACGACCAGGTCCCCAAGGACTATCCCAAGAAATCTCTCCTGGTTTGGCAGATTTCCATAAAGCAAAGTCTACAGGATTTTCCTTACGAGCCGTTTCTTCATCGGTACGACCTGAAGCACCCAGCTCCAAATCTTCCAGGGTTTTATTGGCCAACTTGGCATAGTTGTGAGATTTTTCCACACGGAAGTAAACATCTCCTTGACTCTCGTAAGCAAAGCCTTTTTCAATCAAATCTTCCACAAAGCGGATGATATACACCATAAACTCCACCACACGCGGATGGTGGGTCGCAGGTTTGACACCCAAGGCCGTCACATCCTCACGAAAGGCAGCGATGTACTTGTCAGCAACCTCCTGAGGCGTGATGCCTTCTTCCTTGGCACGATTGATAATCTTATCATCCACATCCGTAAAATTGGAAATATAGGCAACCTCGTACCCACGATACTCAAAATAGCGACGAATGGTATCAAAAGCCACTGTTGAGCGGGCATTCCCCACGTGGATATAGTTGTACACGGTTGGCCCACAAACATACATCTTGACTTTGCCGTCCTCAATCGGGACAAATTCTCGCAAATCACGAGACATGGTGTCGTAAATTTTAATCATGCGGTCCACTCCCTTCTCTATTTCTGACTTTTTCGGCTGAAAACCAGCTCTGCAAAAGGACCAAATTGTCTGAGGCTATCCAGTTGGTAAAAGCGCTGCCCTTCCTCTTGGGTAAAGAGGGGAACCCCCTTTCCTAGGATAAGGGGCGCTATCTGAATAATGAGGTGGTCGAAAAGATCTGCATCTAAGAGCGGTCCTACTAAGGAATTACCACCAATCACAAAGACATTTTTGCCTTTGTCAATCTGGTGAACAAAGTCCACCACATCCCCAGCTACTGGCTGGTAATTGCTGACAGGCAGGTGCCTATCATGCGTAAAGACATAGTTTTCCGTAGCTTGATAAAAACGTTCTACATCTTGCAAATCTTGGATTTCCTCAAAGGTCCGTTTGCCCATGATGGTGATATCCATTTGCCTGTAAAAGTCATCATAGCCTGTATCCTCTACAGAACCAAGCTGATGCAACCAGTCTATCCTGTGCTGGCTGTCTGCCAAGTAGCCATCCATGGTGACACAGCCGTAAAAATATACTGCCATTCTTGTAGTTTCCTTTCTAGTTCTGCTTCGCCTTCACTTAGCGGGATAGACCCAGATGATTGGACCTCAGTTAATCAAAGTATTCAGCAAAATCCTTGCTGGACAAGAAAAATAAGCCAGACAACAGCAATTCTAATCTGCAGCAGAAAGATTCATTCTTAAACATTCAAGCACCTCTCCTGTCTACTTCCGGCTCAAGGTGTCATAGATTTTAATCATAAAATAATAGTCAGGAAAACCAAAATCCAAGAACAGTTAATTTCATCACTGACAGTTCAATTGAATTTCAGTCCGAATGTCTCTACACTTCGGAATCCCTTGCTCCTTTATCATTCAGATAAACCACCTGGGTCTGTTTGACAAAGCCAATTTTTTCATACAAGCACTTGGCACCTACATTGCTATCTTCCACTGCAATCTGAAATTCCTTGTCATTTTGTTCAATTAGTTGGTTGACAAGGGATTTTGCTAAGTAACTTCCATAGCCTTTCCCACGTTCAAGCTCAGCTATTGCTAAACCGTAGAAGTAATTCGTATTAGTCGATAAATCTACCGTGCAAGTTCCAATAACCTGACCGTTTTTTAATAAAATATATAGGCGACTTTCTGGATCCTTCAGAGCTTCAGCGACATATCTATTCACAACTTCTCTAGATTCATGTTCCTCTGAAAATGCCTGAAATTTTAACTGACTAATTTGCTCCTGATACGAACTATCTGCTAACAAAACTTCAAGATTGGAAACATTTGCTAACGGATAAGGTCTTCTATCCTTACCTAACCAGGTTTCTGTATACTCGTCCTCGACCAATCCCCAGTTACTGACAAAATCAGGATGGCGGTCTAGAAAAACACGCTCTGTCTGAAAAGTAACTGAACGAATAGGGAAAGAAGCCGTTTCTTTCTCAAAACTAGTAAACAATACATGTGCAATTCCCTGACGGCGATGAGCTGGATGAACCAGTATCGTCACTTCTACATCTTGATCATCTGCATAGACAGTTAATAGACCAACAAGTTCGCCTTTTTCATAATAAAGGAAAAAGGCGGGCATGTTTGGGTCAAAATTAAGCATGTTAGAGAGATAGGGATCACGATAGGTACCGTCATAATTTTGGCAACAGTTAATTAGTTTTTTCGCCTCAGATAACTCCTCTTGGCTTAACTTGTTTCTTGCTTGAATCATATAGGTATCCTCTACAAACCAGAAGATCTGTGACTGGCATCTTTAGCCTGCTCAAGTTTATTGACATAGTATTCCCGTTTCACTTCAACTTCGTGAATGGTTGGTTCATCCTTTTGCCCATGCACTCGGACAATCTTAGCTGGAATTCCGACAACCGTCACATCACTCGGAACATCTGCTACAACAACTGCTGCAGCACCGACTTTGGCATTTTCACCGATTTCTACCGGTCCAATGACTTGAGCATGAGCAGAGATGAGAGCTCCCTTTCGCACGGTCGGATGGCGTTTGCCAACATCCTTACCAGTTCCACCAAGAGTTACTCCGTGGTAAAGCATAACGCCTTTTTCAACAATCGCTGTCTCCCCAATCACCAGGCCAGATCCGTGGTCGATAAAGACACCTGAATCAATCTGGGCACCTGGATGAATCTCAATTTGAGTCCAGAAGCGCCAAAACTGACTGTGCATACGAGCCAGTAGTTTGAAGCCATGCTTCCAGAGAAAATGCGAGAGACGGTGGGCCGCCAAGGCCTTGACACCTGGATAAGTCAGCAAAACCTCCAAAGTGGTGCGGGCCGCTGGATCATTTTCTTTTACGATATCAATGGTTTCGCGCCACCATCCCATACATTTCTCCTTTTCTTATTCTGAATCTTTTGGTGTTTCTGTAAATTCTTTCTTAGGTTTGTGACCCTTGTGATGACGTGGACGGTGAGGACGCTCTGATTTTTCACCTTTTTCATCACGTTCAGGTTTTGGAGGACGAGGAAGAAGAGCTTTCATAGAAGCATCCACACGTCCTTTTTCATCAATCTTGATAACCTTAACATCAACTTCATCCCCGATTGCTACCAAGTCTTCGACATTGTTGGTACGCGTCCAAGCCATTTCAGAGATATGAACAAGGGCATCCGTCTTGTCAAAGAGGTTAACAAAGGCACCAAATTTCTCGATACGAACAACCTTAGCACGGTAAACTTCATCCACTTTGGCTTCACGAACCAAACCAGCAATGATTTCTTTGGCACGGTTAATAGCATCTTGGTCACTAGAGTAGATAGACACATTTCCTTCTTCATCGATATCAATCTTAACGCCTGTTTCAGCGATAATCTTATCGATGGTTTCTCCACCTTTACCGATGACAATCTTAATCTTGTCCACATCAATCTTAATAGTATCAATTTTCGGAGCAGTTGGAGCCAATTCTGGACGAACTTCTGGAATGGTTGCTTCAATCACATCAAGGATTTCAAAACGCGCTTTCTTGGCTTGGGCAAGAGCCTCAGTCAAGATTTCTGCAGTGATCCCTTGAATCTTAATATCCATTTGAAGGGCTGTAATCCCATCACGAGTACCTGCAACCTTAAAGTCCATATCTCCAAAGTGGTCCTCCAAACCTTGGATATCTGTCAAGACTGTGTAGTTATTTCCATCTGAGATAAGTCCCATGGCAATACCAGCTACTGGCGCCTTGATTGGCACCCCACCAGCCATAAGGGCAAGAGTTCCAGCACAGATAGAAGCCTGAGATGAAGAACCATTTGATTCCAAGACTTCTGCTACCAAACGGATAGCGTATGGGAATTCTTCCAAGCTTGGCAAGACTTGAGCAAGGGCACGCTCACCAAGAGCACCGTGACCGATTTCACGACGACCAGGTGCACCATAACGACCAGTTTCCCCAACAGAGTATTGTGGGAAGTTATAGTGGTGCATAAAGCGTTTCTTGTACTCTGGATCCAAACCATCAATGATTTGAGTTTCTCCCATCGGAGCCAAGGTCAAGACTGAAAGGGCTTGAGTTTGCCCACGAGTGAAGAGACCTGAACCATGTACACGAGGAAGGAAGTCAACAACCGCATCCAAAGGACGGATTTCATCGACCTTACGACCATCAGGACGTACCTTGTCTTCTGTGATCAAACGACGCACTTCTGCGTGTTCCATTTGTTCCAAGATTTCAGCCACATCACGCATGATACGGTCAAATTCTTCGTGGTCCGCATATTTTTCTTCGTAAACAGCAGTTACTTGGTCCTTAACTGCTTGAGTTGCGGCTTCACGGGCCAATTTTTCTTCTACTTGGACCGCTTTTTGGAGATCGCTGTTGTATGCTGCGATAATTTCAGCCTGCAATTCAGCGTCCACACGAAGCAATTCTACTTCTGCTTTTTCTTTACCAACTGCTGCAACGATTTCTTCTTGGAAGGCAATCAATTCTTTAACTGCTTCGTGCCCTTTAAGGAGAGCTTCCAGCATGATTTCTTCTGACAATTCTTTAGCACCAGACTCTACCATGTTGATGGCGTGCTTGGTACCAGCTACTGTCAATTCAAGAAGAGAATGCTCTGCCTGTTCTTGCGTAGGGTTGATGATGATTTGACCATTCACATAACCCACTTGGACACCAGCGATTGGACCATCAAATGGAATATCTGAAATGGAAAGTGCCAATGATGAACCAAACATAGCTGCCATTGGTGCAGAAGCATTTTCATCATAAGAAAGCACGGTGTTGATGACTTGGACTTCGTTACGGAAACCTTCCGCAAACATAGGACGGATTGGACGGTCAATCAAACGCGCTGTCAAAGTCGCATCTGTTGAAGGACGTCCTTCACGTTTCATAAAGCCACCAGGAAACTTCCCAGCTGCATACATTTTTTCTTCGTAGTTGACTTGAAGCGGGAAGAAATCCCCAGTTGCCATTTTTTTAGACATCACGGCCGCAGTCAAGACAGTTGACTCACCATAACGCACGACAACAGAGCCATTTGCTTGCTTAGCAACCTGACCAGTCTCTACAATTAACTCACGACCCGCAAAAGTCGTTTGAAACACTTGTTTTGTCATTTTAATCCCCTTTGGATTGATAATATTATACGTCTTGCCTACAAAGATCAAGATACCAAGGACGTCAAAAGCAAAGTAAAAATAGGAAACTGACGAAGTCTTCGATGAATACAAGACAGTTTATCTGTTTTACACAGAGTTGTAGGCATGTTCAGCTTTCAAGATACAAATCATTAGAAAGGTTTGATGCTAAAGCATCTAATCCTTTCACGCTAACCGCTATTAGGCGATTAGCTAAATGCTTTACTAACTCTCACGTCAAATAACATCGATTTGACTCGTTCGTGTCGCTCAAACTAAATACTGAAAAGAACAAATTATTAAAAAATTTCTGTCATAAAATTGAGAATCGACAAAGCCTTTGAAACTTAAATACCCTCATCTTTGTATCAAGTACGTACAGAGTCTATTTTATCATATTTTTCTTAAAAAGTGCGGTCTGTACCATTAAAAAGGAACCATTCCCCTCACTTGAGAAGAATGGTTTGCTTTTTATTATCCTAGAGACTGATGATTAAACAAGGCATGAGTTGCTTGGTGGATGTATTTTGCTGTATCCGCATTGTTCATGGTGTAGAGATGCACACCTGCAACATCCTGAGTTACCAAGTCCACGATTTGGTCCACTGCATAGGCAAGTCCTGCTACTCTGAGCGACTCAGGGTCATGATCATACTTGTCTAAGATGGCTTTAAATTTGCGTGGAAGATGGATATTCTCACAAGTCTTCAAGAGGCGGAGAGCCTGATTTCGATTCAGAATTGGCATAATCCCTGCATGAATGGGAACATCAATCCCAGCTAAGATACACTTGTCTTGGAAATCATAGAAGCGCTCATTGTCAAAGAAAAGCTGAGTTACAAGGCTCGAGCAGCCTGCATCCACTTTCTTCTTGAGATTTTGGATATCTGAAATCTGATTTGGCGAATCTGGATGCCCTTCTGGATAGCAAGCTCCAATAATATCAAAGTGAGGGGCTTGTTCCTTAATGAACTCAATCAAGTCGGTTGCGTAGCGAAAATCTTTCTGTGGCTCTACATCTGGAATGATATCCCCACGAAGAGCCAAGATTTTCTGCACCCCAACCTTGTCCAAGTCAGCAATGGTTTCAGCAACCTTGTCCTTGGTCAAATAGATGGCTGGCAAGTGAGCAATAGTCGGAATCGCTAAGTCATTTTGGATAAAGTCGGCCAAACGGACCGTCGTTTCCTTGATATTAAATTTATTATTGCTGGCAGTCACACTGATAAAGTGGGGAGCCAACTCCTGCATATCTTGAAGAGCAGAAATAATGTTATCATTACCCACTGCTGGGTTTGGAGGGAACACTTCAAATGAGAGTGACGGTGTTTGGCGTGACATAGTCTTATCCTTTTCTAGTTGATTTTTTTCGTTAGCTGGATTCCTAGAATCCAAGTGAAACAGGTAGATTGACCAAACAGCGCTTCTTGAGAAATCCTATCTTACAATTTCTCACGCGCAGCTTTAGCTGCTTCAACAAGGCGGATCAAGCTTTCTTTTGTTTCTGGAATACCACGTGTTTTCAAACCACAGTCTGGGTTAATCCAAACTTTCTTGCTTGGCACTTTAGCAAGGATGGCTTCGATTGTATTGTCGATTTCGCCTTCATTAGGCACACGAGGTGAGTGGATATCGTAAACCCCAGGTCCCACTTCTGTTTGGAAGTTTTTCGCTTTGAGTTCGTCCAAGATTTCAAGGTTTGAACGGCTAGCTTCAAAGGAAATAACATCTGCATCCATGTTGTCGATAGCTGGGATGATATCTGTAAATTCTGAATAACACATGTGAGTGTGGATTTGTGTGTCTGGCGCTACTGTTGAGTGTACCAAGCGGAAGGCAGGAATTGCCCAGTCAAGGTAGTCTTCGTACCAGTCGCTACGACGAAGTGGCAATTTTTCACGAAGAGCAGCCTCGTCGATTTGGATGATTTTCACACCAGCAGCTTCAAGGTCAAGCACTTCATCCTTGATAGCAAGGGCGATTTGAAGAGTAGAATCCTTGATAGAGATGTCTTCACGTGGGAATGACCAGTTGAGGATGGTAACAGGTCCAGTCAACATCCCTTTAACAGGTTTGTTTGTACGGCTTTGTGCATAGCTAGACCATTTAACAGTAATAGGATTAAGACGAGTGACATCACCCCAAATGATTGGTGGTTTCACCCCACGCATACCGTATGACTGTACCCAACCATTTTTAGAGAAGAGGTAACCTGACAAGTTTTGACCGAAATACTCAACCATGTCATTACGCTCAAACTCACCATGAACAAGGACATCAAAGTCGATATCTTCTTGCCATTTGATCCATTCGTCAATTGTTTCAGCAAGGAAAGCGTCGTACTCTTCTTGAGACAATTCACCTTTACGGTAAGCCAAACGTTTGGCACGAACTTCTTTAGTTTGAGGGAATGAACCGATAGTTGTTGTTGGAAGAGCTGGAAGTTTGAAAGCTTCTTCTTGGATAGCTTCACGTTCTGCAAAGGCTGGCAAACGAGTGTAGTCAGCGTCCGTCAATCCAGCGATACGCGCACGAAGTTCTGCATTTTCACCCACACGCTCAGTCGCAAAGAGTGCTTTGTTGGCTGCAAGTGCTTCTTCACCTTGACCATTGCGGATAGCATCCAAATCACGAATCTCATCCAATTTTTCAACTGCAAAGGCAAAGTGGTTCAAGATAGCTGGTTCAAATTCTTCATTAGCTGTTGTAAATGGCACATGAAGAAGTGAGCATGAGCTTGTCAAGACAATGTTTTCAGCTGGAATTTGCTCAAGAACAGCCAAGCTCTTTTCGTAATTGTTGCGCCAGATGTTTTTACCATTGACAATACCTGCATAAAGAGTCTTGTCAGCTGGGAAACCACCTTTAACCAATTCAAGAGTTTTCTTACCTTCAACGAAGTCAAGACCGATAGCATCTACTGGCAAGTTTACAAGGTCAGCGTAGACATCACGAACGTCTCCGAAGTAAGTTTGAAGCAAGACTTCAAGACCTTTTTTGTCAGCCAAAAGTTTGTTGTAGAGGTTCAAGAAGAGAGCTTTTTCTTCAGCTGTCAAGTCTTTGACAAGAGCCGCTTCGTCCAATTGAATACGAGTTGCACCAAATTCAGCCAATTTTGCAAAAACATCTTGGTAAGCAGCCACTAAGCTGTCTACGAAGTCTTCTGCTTTCACGCCTTCTTCAAAGTCTGACAATTGAAGGAAAGTGAATGGACCTACAAGAACAGGACGAGTGTTCAATCCAAGTTCTTTTGCTTCTTGGAACTCATCGAAAATCTTGTGTCCAGCCAATTTTACTTGAGTGTCTTTTTCAAATTTAGGAACGATATAGTGGTAGTTAGTGTTGAACCATTTCTTCATTGGAAGGGCGCGAACATCCCCTTTTTCTCCTTGGTAACCACGTCCCAAAGCGAAGTAACGCTCAAGATCAGACAAGTCCAAATTTTGAACTGAAGCAGGTACCACGTTGAAAAGGAAGGCTGCATCTAGGAAGTTGTCATAGTGAGAAAAGTCATTTGATGGGATTTCAGTGATGCCTTTTTCTTTTACAATGTTCCAGTGTTTAGCACGCAAGTCTTTTGCTGCTGCCAAGAGTTCTTCTTCTGAGATTTCTTTTCTAAAGTATTTTTCAGTTGTAAATTTTAATTCGCGGAATTCGCCCAAACGAGGGAAACCGATGATTGTAGTTGACATGATGTGTCCTCCAAAATTTGTTGTTGAAACTATCTTAACAGAAAAGAAAGCGTCTGTATAATTGTAAAAAATTAGGCTTTGATATAGTTTGAAACTATATCTCTGTTTTAGACAAAAGAAAAAGACTTGAGACAAATGCCTCAAATCCTTTGTGTAGCTTGTTTTATAGCTTTATTCCAGTTAGACGATTCAAACGCGTTATTAGTAATTCTTATAAGTGACTATGACTTGTTATTAGAAAAGACTATAATACTCTTCGAAAATCAAATTCAAACCGCGTCAACGTCGCCTTGCCGTACTCAAGTACAGCCTGCGGCTAGTTTCCTAGTTTGCTCTTTGATTTTCATTGAGTATGAGTCTACTCTAATCAACTCTTTTCCTGTTCGAGTGGGACAACTACTAGTGTCTTTCCTAAACTGGCTAAGACTTTTAAGACTGTATCCAACTGAGGGCTAGTCTTGCCTGTTTCCATCCTAGCTATGACAGGCTGGCTCACTCCACTAAGTTCTTCTAACTTTTTCTGACTGATTCCTTGTTCGTGTCTGGCCTCAATCAACTCACTCATGATAGCCACTCGCATATCACTTTCAAGAATTTCCTCCTTGGTAAAAAGGTCAGAGCGGACATCCTTCCAGTTACTTCCAATAGCACTATTCTTCATCACTTAACCCTCTTTCTTTTAAGTCCTTCAGTTCACGCTTGGCTTTTTTAAAATTATAACTTAAAAGTTATTAAAAGTAAATCTGAACACTCATAAAAAGAAGACCTTAGAAAAACTCTAAAGGTCTCATCTTTATTATTCGAAAAAATTACGAAAAGAGTTATAAAATGCTGATAATCCTTACGTTTACTTCAGCTCAATCCCCTTCTCTCGGAGATTAGCCAGACACTCCTCATAGTAGGCATCGTCATGTTCGCTATATATTGGACTAGTCAACTTCTCCTCTGCTAAATCTTCATAGAGAGGGCAAGTCTTGCCACGGTAGTTCTTGTCCAGCCACTCTAGACTGACATTGTAGTCACGGTCAGCCATCTCCTCCATGATCAAACGATGATAGGCATAGAGACGATAAGGTGAGTGGGTAAAGACATAGTCAACCGTCGCATGCTTTCTGCCCCAGCCATTGCCACGCAGGGCGCAGCACTCTCGATGTTGCCCCAAAAGTTGAGGACGAGGAAGCTGTGAAATCAAAGCCTCATGCCAAAGTCTCATGACAATCTCCTTTCAATAAAGTCGAATGTTGCAAGTAGGTATTTGGATATCGTTCAAGCAAGTCTCGAGTCTTAGTGATCAAGTCTTCCTTAGAAGCCTGACCAAAGCGATAGCGATCCAGCAAGAGCATGTAGTCCTTGCGCTCAGCATCTGTCGCTTTCTTTTTAAAATAGCCCCAAATATGCTGAAAGGCATTGCAGACCTGACCCCTATGTTCTGGGATTTGACAGGCACGGTCAATCATCTCTTGTACCTGACTCACCTCCACCTCTTCATCCTTGAGATACTGACGAACCTCACTGTAAATATTGCTAGAATGGCTCAAAACGAGGTATTTATTTCTAGCCCAGAGTTGCTGGCAAAGGGCACGTTGGTTGTTATTTTCCATATTTCTCCTTACTTTCTACTAGTTCCCTGGAAATATGGAAACAAAGTTATATCTTAAAAATGAGCGGAATATGAGCGAAAAAAGAAATAATAATTACTAACCGTGTGAAACTTTTTTCATCTTCTACAACTTTCCATAGATTCAAGAAACAAAGTAATAATTTTCTTTTAGTTCTCGGAAACGGTCAAAACCGAGAATACCCTCATTTTGTAATCTGCCTAAAACGACGCTTGGATGAATATCTATCTCCTCAGAAAAGCGAAGAATGTCTGACTTATCAAAGTTTCCTTTTTTGACAAAAGTCTGGTAATCTTCTGGACTAATCAAGAAATCTTTTGCAAACTGGTCTGCCTGTTCCTCAGAACGACGGTAAGATTCGCTATTTCCATCATCAGATGAAAAATCATTCTCTAGAATATGTCCTATCTCATGAAAAAGTGAGAACCAGAAAATATCGGATGCTTTGTTTCGATCTGTGAGTAAAAGCAAGGCACTGCCATTACTAAATTTTTTAGTCGCTCCATTCAGATTGGCATTTGGTAAGGCAGGTAGACCGACTAGGACAACCCCACACTCTAACAAAATATCAGACAAGCGTTGAGGAAATTCTTCTGGGTCTTGTCTGGTCAACTTTCTCAAAGCAGGTAAGCTTCTCTCAAGCTTTCTACGATTGAGCTTAGTGCTCGTTATATCACGTGCTTTTTTAGACGCCAACTCCAACATAATATTGGAGTTCACTATACTTTTAGTCGTGAACTTACGCGTATTTCGATAGCTGACTAGATGATTAAAAGATGTAAGATTTTCTAAACTTGCCACACCTAGAATCTTGCGAAGCTCGACAATCTTTTCCTTCAAACTATAGCGTTTGTCTGGAACGTAGCCTTCTTCCTTAAAATACTTGAAATCAATCAGCTCACAGATTTCTTTCTCGCTACCTTCTTCAAGCTCTCTTTCCTCTGCAATCTCAGCTACTTTTACATCATAAGCGTTTTGAAGATTGAGCCAGGTTTGCATGGAAACTCCGCTTAGCTTGGCTAACTTATGAGCCGTTTCTTTACTGATGGACTCCTCAGCATTGACGAGCTTGCTGACAGTCTTTGCTGAAACCCCCAAACGCTCCGCAAATTCCTTCTGCGTTACGTTATAATCTTCGATTAACTCACTGACATACTGACCTGGATGAAAAGCAATCAGGTCTTTGTATTCAACAATTTTATTACTCATAGTGATTGCTGACCTCCTCTATTTTTAGGATTTCAATTTCAATAGGACTAGGAAATACCTTTTCTAGATCCTCCTCACGAAAACCCACAATCAAGCGATAGGAACTCCTTCGACCATCTATATCTAAAGCAAACTGCCCCTGTCTCTTTCCCTTGAGTTGGTGAAAGTGATGTTTAGGAAAAGCGGTCACACTGGCCAAAGAATCCGCCGCTTCCAAAAAGTTGATCAAGAGATGCAACTTTACAGCAACCTTATCCGAAAAATCCTTTTTCGCTCTCCTCAGCTCTGTGCACTGCTTTTCAACAGTTTTATTTGTATAGATAAGCTTCATATGTCCCTTTCTGTTCATTTTAAATTACCATTTAGGTAATTTAATTATAACATCTTTAGAAAATAAAAACCAGCCAAAAGTTAACTTGACTGGGATTTCAAATCTGATAGATGTATCTAACTATTTCCCCATCACCCTTTAAACTCTTTCAAAAACTCTTCGAGTTCAGCATCGGATTCTGGTGTGGTTCCGTAGAGTTGACCGAGCATTTCAAGCAAAGAAGCGGTTTGGTTTTGGATTGCTTGATTGGTCGTGTTAATCTTGCTGACGATATCTGTTAGTGGTTCGACTTCTTCTTCCTCGAAGGTATCTACGTAACGAGGGATATTGAGGTTATAGTCATTTTCAACGATTTCTTCATAACTTGCCAGATGGGCAAACTTATCAATCTCCTCATGTGACTTGTAGGCTCCCAGAATCTTCTCGATATGAATATCCGTCATGATATTCTGGTTTTTCCCCTTATCAAACTCCTTAGAAGCATCGATAAAGTAGACATCACGATTGGTACGATTCTTTTTGAGAATGATAACCGTGGTCGGAATGCTGGTATTAAAGAAGATATTGGCAGGAAGACCAATAACCGTGTCAATAGCCCCTTCTTCTAACAAGGCCTTACGAATGGTTCCCTCCGCATTTCCTCGGAAAAGAACACCGTGGGGAAGGACGATAGCCATAATTCCATTATCCTGCTTGAGATGGTAGTAACCATGCAAGAGAAAGGCAAAGTCAGCCTTGGACTGGGGCGCTAGTTTCCCAAAAGGAGAGAAACGAGGATCCGCCATAAAGCCAGAGCTAGCAGACCACTTGGCAGAGTAGGGTGGGTTCATGAGAACCCCGTCAAAGTTGGTCGGCTCTTGAGTCGGCCAGTCTTCGTCTAGTGTATCGGCATTGTGGAGAAATTGATTCTCAACAGGAACACCGTGTAGAATCATGTTCATCCGAGCCAAGTTATAGGTCGAAGTATTGAGTTCCTGACCAAAGTAGACCACTGTCTGCGGTTTATGAGAGTATTTCTTGGCATTGAGCAAGAGAGAGCCAGACCCCATAGTCGCATCATAGATGGTAAAGCCTAGCTGGTCCTCACGATCCAAAAAGGCAATCTGAGTCATGAGTTTGGCAACAGGCTGAGGCGTATAGAACTCACCAGCCTTCTTACCCGAGTCAGTCGCAAACTGACCAATCAGATACTCATAAGCATCCCCCAGCATATCACCCGCATGACCAGCCACATCCAGCACAGCCAACTCCTTCATGACCGCCGCCACCGTTTGGTTTTGCTTTTGCGGAGTCGCCCCTAGCTTTTTGGAATAGAGGTCAATATCTTCAAAGAGATTTTCATAGAGTTCATCACTCTGCTCGATATCACGAAAACCTTGAGCCAAATCTTCCAGCTGGAAAGTTCCCTCATTGACACGTGCTACAAGAGCCGTAAAAGTCAACTCAGGCTTGATACTATAGTTGAGTTCGTCCTTCATGACTGCAAGAAGATCCTCGTGGGTATCCGCATCCTCATAGTAGTTACGATAAACCTCAAGGGCAGCCTCTAGACTCTCACTCCCCTCCTCCATAGTCTCCGCCACAAAAAAGAGCATCTTATCTGACAGATACTTGTAAAAGACCATACCCAAGAGATAGGACTTGTAGTCATTAGCATCCATCTTAGAGCGGAGAACATCCGCTGAGTTCCACAGGGCTTGGTAGAGCGACTGGGAAGTTTGTGTTGTTTCCATAGTGTTTCTTTCTAAAGTTTTAATTAATCATGATTTATTTAGTTTATCAATCTTTTCTTCAAATACAAATCCATTTGACTTCATTTGATTTAATCTTTCCCGAATATTTAAAATTACTGTCTTTTCATAGCTAACGTAGTCAT
Organism: Streptococcus sp. k-163; assembly: GCF_013277555.1. GTDB lineage: Bacteria > Bacillota > Bacilli > Lactobacillales > Streptococcaceae > Streptococcus. The sequence continues at coordinate 48,380 of NZ_VMND01000007.1, forward strand.
GTGGTGGAGCAAACATATATCTTCCTGTCCAAAGAATATATTTCTTATTTTCAGGAATAATATCAAATCCATCAAAGCCATATTCATTCGATAGAATAGACTGAAATATCCAGAATGATAGAAACTCTACATCGTTGAGATGATTTATAGAATTCCATATACTGCTATCCCAGTTATCAAATCTGCTAAATTTTTCTACTGAAGCTAAATAAGTCAACAGAAGAAAATCTTTTCTACGATACTTTGTAAAGGTTTGACAACCAATATCCAAATCATGAAAATAGCATCCTAAATCATGGAAGCTCAATACTCTATGCTTTTCTAAAAAATATATAATCTCAGATCGATCTAAACCTGCAGGTTTTAAAATATTTTCCCACATTTCAACAATTTTAGAAATCACATCTTTTGTTAGGGGATAATTTCTTTCATACGGAGGCACTATCTCATTATACTTTTCTTGTACAATAAGAGTCATAGAGGGACTATTTTTAAACTTCATAGATTCATTAATAACAATATTTAGTAAACTTTTTTTCTGAATATCAGAAAAATCTGCAAATTGATTATTCAAATATTGATAAAAATCAGTTTTTTGATCCGAATCTATTAACTCTTGTATAAATTTATCTGACTGTTCCACGAATAAGGTATCTAATTCATCTTTTGTACGATTCATAGGCACTTCATAAAGAAAATATTCTATACTATTCTTATTAAAACTTAGTGGATATTGCTCATTATCAACTTTTTGGATTTCAGATAACAGCTCTTTTATTGTGTGGCCTTTACGGAGAAAATCTTCTAGCTTTGTTTTCTCATTCTCTTCTATAACTATTTGTATATTGTTGAGCATTTTCTTATAGAGTTCTGGATAAAATAAGTAAGCATAGATAATTAACAACTGTTGTTCCACTTGAACACGACCAAATTTCCTTCTTGTAAAAAATTCTTTATTTACATAATCATTAAAATGTTCCCTATCACGTAAATTTCTCTGGTCACTTTTAACTCTTTTTTTAAAACTCTCTGATAAATAAACGCCAAACTTTTTTTCTAATAAATGAAAATAACTATCCCAAATATTTGAAGAATGTAGTACAAAAGGTAACTCAACTTGTCTATCAATTATCTTTGATAGATAGTTATCCCCTCTCTTATAAAGTAGTGTCATATCACCAACAAAAATAATAGGTAGCTTTCCATTTATCAAACTAAAAAGTTTATAACAGTCTTCTTGTTGCTTTTCCAGCATTCTATCAAAATCATCAATAACTAAAATCTTAGAAAATTTATGTAGTCTAGTTAATAAGAAGCTATACAACTCATCAGATTTATATTTAAAAACATTCCAAACTGCAACTCCTAAAGATACCAATCCTCCAATTTTCAGAATCACTGATTTCTCAGAACCAAAATACTCACCCAATCCTAAATCCACAACATTAGTCATCAAAATAGAAACCATTACTAGGACAACAATACTTAACCTCATCAAAACTAAGTAAAAAAATGGGTGGAGTTTTGAAAATGTTACTTCAATCATTGAACGATTATCTGTTAATCTCCAAAAATCCATAGTAATTAGTTTTATCTTTTTATTCTTATTTACATCCTGTAAAAATGTTGATTTCCCTGAGCCCCAGTTTCCATTAAGAAAATATGTTTTATCTTCTTGCAGTAGTTCAGCAAAATTTTTTGCTGCTGTTGAGGTATCGATTTTCTCTAGTTTTATATAATTCTTTTCCATTTTGATTTACCTAAATAAACATATCCTGCAAGAGTTTCTTTTTCAGAGTCTCAAGCTGAGTAATTTTTTCTTGGTAAGAGTTGATGAGGTTATCGAGATTTGAGAAATATGAGCCGATGGCTTGTTGTTCTTGAATATTAGAAGGTACTAATACTTTAATCTTAGAAAACTCTTTTTTTGTAATATGAGGTTGTGCAGAACCAACTTGATTTACTTTCATAAAATTACTAATCAAGTTTCCGCGTAAAACAGCTAAAATATATTCTGGATCTATTTTATCACCTAGTAAAGGTCTTAAAATCAGCATAGCTGAATTTATCCTAACGGAACTATATCTTTTTTGGATATTTTCATCATAATATGCTACATTTCCAAGGGTTCCTCTACTAGTTAGAATAAAGTCTCCTGAGATTAACTTACCGTTTCTTAATTCTTTATCTTTCTCTTCTGAAATAAATTTTGTTGTACTAAAATCTAATCCTGTCTTTTTTACATTCCTAGTGTCCAAGAATAAGGTATGCCCAAAACTAGAGAAGTCACTTTCTCCTGGATAACTTTTACCTCTATCTCCATCTATTATTTGGAAAATATCTGCCATCTTTACGCATTCCCACTCACCTTCAAATCCATCCAAACGAATCTTAGGAACAGTATCTCCAGCTTTAGGAAACATCTTAGAGAGCATAGTCGCCTTGAGAGATTGGTAGTTGGCAAGATTGTCCTTGTAGCTATCTAGAAGGTCGTCGAGGGTGCGGAAGAGGGAGCCGATGGCGGATTGTTCTTCATATGAGGGATAATATAACTTAACCGCCTTCAAGTCAGAATTATGTAAATGAACAACTGATTTACCTTGTGCACGTTTAGATAATTCTCTCTGTTGTGAACCATTTGATAGTGTGATTGCAATAAATGAAGGATCTAGATTCTCATGAGGTTTTACAATATTTATATCTCCTCCTAAAATCACCCCTCCATCAGTAACACATGATGCTCTAGAAATCTCAGCTGCACTTTCTCCAGAAGCTGGAATAATTACCTCTCCTCCTTCACTTATAACTGAATTCTTCTCCATGTTAGCATAGGTATCAATATTGCTAATTACAGACTCATACTTTGTATAAAGACGACCATACAAAATGATTGGAGTTCCCTGAGGTTGTATAGCTTTCTTAGAGTATCCTCTCCCCTTTGAGAATTCTGCAACTTCTGACAATTGATTTTGAAACCAAGGTTCTGAAAATGCTCTAAATCTTACTATCGGTATTTTTTCTTTTCGAGTCGACATATACTCTCCTTCTATTTACGTCCAGAAATTTGCTTTTTACAGTTATCAAATCTGCATCATCCTTTGTCATCATCCCTAATAACTTTAAATTTCAAATCGGATTCTTCATATTTTTGCTTTAAAATTTTCTCAGCCATTTTCTCTGGAGAAACTAACCTAAATGTAGTTTCGGTTATATACTTTGTTAAATAAGTCCTTAACTCATCACATTTTTCAGTTAGTTGAGATTTTTTCATAAAATCTTCAGCTACTTTTTTATAATCTTCAAAATTCTTCACTCGATTTATTTTTTTGTGATAGTCTACAAATATTGCAACTTCCTTACGAACCTCTTCTTTTAACCTAGATAATTCGATATCATCTTGTATAACCAGAGTTAGCAATAATAAATCTCTTAATTTTATAATTGAATTATATTTAGGAAGCAAATAATCTGAATATAATAAAGGAAAAATTTTTTCAAACTCAATATCTTCATCTGATTCTACTTCTTTAGAGATCATCTTTACGAATTCAAATATTGCATCTGCAAATAAATTTTTAGCAATTCTTAAATCGCTCAATATCTCATATGAACGCTCTGCTCGCTCAATTGTATATTGTAAGAAAATACGTTCTCTTTCGTTCTCTTCTTGTTTTTCAAAAAATTCTCGTTGTAACTTATGTTCATCTTGTAGCTGTTTAAGTTGCTGCTTATTTTGAAGCTTTGCAACATACACTGCTACACCAGCACCTAGTAAAGCCCCTATCATAGAACTAATAAACTGAGAATTAAGAAATGTAATTATAAAATCCATTGATTGTAATTCCCCCTAAATATAAAGTATTAATAATAATATTATTGCAAGTTACATACTATTCAAATATTATTTAATCCAAAAGAACTTCTCTCATCCCATCAATATCATCACTTTTAACGAAGACTACATTTTTATTACCAGTTAATTCTACAAGTTTATCTTTTCCTAGTATGATAGCTAAATTCTTAACAATAGACCGTTTAGCAGGCTCATTATAGTATGTAAAAATAAATCGATAATTGTAAGTATAGTGACTTGTTAAAGTAAAACAATTTTGAAAAATTTCCTTGTCTAGTGGGTCAACTGAATGTCCAAAAACAATAATATTTTTTTTCTTTAATCCGCCGTATAAATCTTCCGCACGTCTTGGCTTAAGAAAGTCTAAATATTCACTACCAGTTTCTTTTACAATTCTTTGATAATATTTTTGATAAGGTATCAAGCTGCTATTAACATCAATTTCTTTATCTTCTATTCCGAAAACCATTGTATTAATTTCCGATTTTTGTCTACTTAAATCAATTTCACCATGTATAAAATGTGTCTTTTCTAAAGAAATATTATAAAGTTTATTTGGTGTGTGTGTATAATTGAAACTAATTACATAAGACTCTGAAATATCAGTTATAGCATCCAATGCAGTTTCTACTGGGGATATTTGATTAATTTCAAAATCTATGTAATCTCTATAAGATAAATAAATCTCTAAAAGATTTGTCAATAACTCTAAATGATTAATAAAAAACTCATTTAATTTCGATATTGCTATTCTTCTTTCTAGTGTATCCCAACCAAAAATAGTGAACTTTTCATAAAATATTTCAGCCACAAACATTTTTGACGCAAAATTTTCTTGAGAAACTATTTCTTCACGAAACTTATCAACATAAACTACTCTTAAGGCATTTTTACCACTAAGATATATCGAATCAGGGTTCAATCTATAAAAATCGATTGCTTCAGCAAGTTGTGAAATCATTCTTTCCAGATTTGACCAATTTTCTCCAAGAATAGATTTATTCTCGTTTATAAACCTAAGGAATAAATTATCTTTATATTTTTCAATATCAATATTATTACTATTAAGAAATAACTGCAGATCGTCTTCTTTTTCTAAAAATAAATTGCTAGCAAATTCTACGAAATCACTATAACTCGTTTTTCGTCCCATGGACAAATCAAATCCATTTCCTAAAATTAATATTGTATCTGCCATTTTTCCTCCAAAGTTTTACTATCTTCCAACCCTCAACGGCTCAATGACTTCCTCTACCAGCTGGGTATAGGCTTCCTTAATTTGTTTTTTATAGAGGAGAGGATTGAGGGCATCCGCCACCTCTAGTTTATAGTCCTGATAGCGCTGGCTCTTGGTCAGCTGGCTTTCTCCTAGTTGTTTTTTAGCTCCCTTACGGTAATGTTCGACATAGTAACGGAGTTCATCTTCGCCGACATACCATCGTTTGCTAAAGACTTGGATGTGTTGCTGGATGACAGCCTCAATCATCTGATCCAAGATATTTGCGATAGACTGACCACGATAGCTTTCTGGATGTTCTTGAACTTCTCTCCACAGTTCAGTGATGATCTGAGCAAGATTTGGATTGGTCTTCTCAAGACTCTGAATATAGTTATCCACGGCTTCCCTATCTTGAGTGCTTAGGTTCTTTTCTTGACTTTGACCTTGTTCAATCAGGCTTTGGATCAAGGTTAGAATATAGGCATAGTTGATTTCGTCTACTTGGATAGACTCCAGTTCATAGTGGATATCAAGTGGTTCACCATCGTCATCATTCTCTACTCGGCTTTTTAATTCTGCAAGAACATTTCGATAAAGTCCCAGATACCTTTCCAACTTTTCTCCATCAAGTCCCGTCTGACTGTAAAGTTCTTCCTCATCATACTCTTTGTACACTCGGATAGAGGCTAGGTATTTATCAAAGGCTTGATAGGTTTTAGCTAGTTTCCTCAACTCAGGCGTAGAGATTTGTTCGATTTGGAGTCCTTCCTCAGGATCATCGATGATGAGATTTTGGAAATCACTGCAACTCCTCAAGAAGTTTCTCTTTTCCTCTTCCCAACTCGGAGCTAGGACCTCGTTTTCTCCACCATTTGAGTAGAGCTTGAGGGCATTATCCACTGCTTCCTTAAAGGCTAGGGGCTTTTGAAAGGTGATGATATGACCATAGGTCTTACTAGAATCAAAGATCCGATTTGTTCGGCTAAAAGCCTGAATCAAGTCCTGCGGTTGCATAGGCTTGCGGTCAATAAAGAGAGTCGATAGACAAGGGGCATCAAATCCTGTTAAGAGACGATTGACCACGATGACTAAGTCCAACTGCTCCTTGCGATAGAGGTATTTGTCCTGCTTTCGAGCTAGGCGGTTATTTACATCCGTATTAAAGCCACGCAGATCCGCCATGGTAAAATGGGTATCAAATTCTTGGTTGTAGTCCTCTAAGACTTGCTTCATGTGGTCTTGGTTGGCTCTTGAGTCTTCTTCATTTTCTGTGACCGAGTAGGTGATGGTCGCCTTTGGAAAGTCTGGAAGAACCTGCTTAACCCTCTCCGATACCTTGACTCTCGTCTCCCCAGCCTTGACCCGTTTGAGGAGGTCATAGTAGGCTTGGGCTTGAGGGATTGACTTGACGGTCAGGATGGCATTGTAGGTCTTACCCACTCCTTTTTGGAAGCCTAGCTGTTGACGGGATTTATTGATAATGGCATCCAAGACTTCCAGCATATGCTCCTCATCCTCGTAGACAGTATCTGGTATGTCATTTTCGGATTTATCCGTGATGAGGGTATTGCGATAATCCACCTTAAAGCCTAAAACTGCTCCGTCATGGATAGCTTCCTTGACTGTATACTCATGGAGACGGTCACCGTACTGTTGCTGGGTGGTTTGGGCTAGATCGCCGACTTGCTGGCGTTTATTTTCCTTAAAGATAGGTGTGCCTGTAAAACCATACCAGAGAGACTGTGGGAAAAAGGCCTTAATGTCTTTTTGTGTTTGTGGCGTAACAGCGCGGTGGCATTCATCCACGACAAAGGCCACTCGGAGACCCTTGATTTTGTCCGCATCTCGCTGGTAAAGACCTTGTTCAAACTTACGCATCATGGTGGTAATTTTCTGGATGGTCGTTACCACCACACGCTTATCATTACTTCCTAGTCGCTTGACCAAATCATGGGTATTATCCGTCTCATCAATATCAATGACATCATTGGTCGCATAGGAGAGAAATGACGAAGTGGTCTGTTGGTCCAAGTCTCTGCGGTCAACGACAAAAATCGTCTTTTGGATGGATGGAATCTGGAGGAGATTTCGAGCTACCTTATAGGAGGTCAAGGTCTTCCCTGAACCTGTCGTGTGCCAGACATAGCCAGACTCCTGACGGCGAGATGCTTTCTGTACCGCTTCGATAGCATGAATCTGATAGGGGCGCAGAAGGATAAGAGCCTTCTTGCTATCATCAATGACCGAGTATTGCATGACCATCTGATGAGCACGCGGGATAGAAAGGACTTCGTGGGCAAAACTGGTCAAGCTCGTTATAGGTTGGTTGTCCTTATCCACCCACTTGGTTAGAAATTGCTTGTTGAGTTTATTTTCTCTGGCTGCAGCGATATAGCGTGTGTCTACTTTATTGGTCACAACAAACATCTGTAAGCTAGAGTAAATACCACGGAACTTACCTTCGCGGTCATATTTTTTAATTTGATGAAAGGCATCTAAAAAAGCAACTCGGGGACTTTTAAGCTCGATTTGAATCATGGGAAGGCCATTGATCAAGAGGGTCACATCCAGCCTACGGTCTTGATCCTGAGGATTTACCTTGTCTCTCTCGACTTGATTGACAACTTCATAACTAGACTTGCCAGCTGCGATATTGTCTCTCCAGATGACGGATAAACGGATAGTACCCAAACTAGCATCTTCTCTTTGAACCTCAACCTTGGCAATGCCATTTTCGCCGACCAACCACTTGGCCGCATCATAGTAGCTAACAAAGTTCAGTTGATTCTTTATCTGGCGTTTTTCCTGTTCTGTCAGGGGATAATCTGCCAATAGCGCCACATTGTTCTGGGCTAGCTTTTCAAAGAAGTTTTCCCATAATTGCTCTTCTGTTTTAAGGTCTTCTCTGTAAGTCCATTGACTTTCCCCAGTTACCAGTTGGCTAATCAGTTGTTTTTCTATCTCCAGTTCTGGTTTTACCTGTATCATACTCTCTCCTTTGCTACTTGTCTGCTCCCTTTATTATAGCATGTTTAGGCTCAAAATCCATCACTCTTCCCCTCACAAAAACAATCCATTTCCCCTTTCTCCTCCAAAATATGGTATAGTAGAGTTATACTATCTATGAGGAGTTTACATGTCACAGGATAAACAAATGAAAGCTGTTTCTCCCCTTCTGCAGCGAGTTATCAATATCTCATCGATTGTCGGTGGGGTTGGGAGTTTGATTTTCTGTATTTGGGCTTATCAAGCTGGGATTTTACAGTCTAAGGAAACCCTCTCTGCCTTTATCCAGCAGGCAGGTATCTGGGGGCCACCTCTCTTTATCTTTTTACAGATTTTACAGACGGTCGTCCCTATCATTCCTGGAGCCTTGACCTCAGTAGCTGGGGTCTTTATCTACGGGCACATCATCGGGACTATCTACAACTATATCGGGATTGTGATTGGCTGTGCCATTATCTTTTATCTGGTACGCCTCTACGGAGCTGCCTTTGTCCAGTCTGTCGTCAGCAAGCGCACCTACGACAAGTACATCGGTTGGCTGGATAAGGGCAATCGTTTTGACCGTTTCTTTATCTTTATGATGATTTGGCCCATTAGTCCAGCTGACTTTCTCTGTATGCTGGCTGCCCTGACCAAGATGAGTTTCAAGCGCTATATGACCATCATCATTCTGACTAAGCCCTTTACCCTCGTGGTTTATACCTACGGTCTGACCTATATTATCGACTTTTTCTGGCAAATGCTTTGACACATAAAAAATCCGTTTGGTTTCCCAAGCGGATTTTGTGCTTTATTTTGAAACTTCTTTTGCAAGGACAAAGTTCCCAAGTGTGGCAGAACCATTCCCTGCGACTGCTGGCGTCACGATGTAATCACGCACATCTGGTACTGGTAGGTAACCATTAAGGAGAGCTGTAAATTTCTCACGGACACGGTCCAGCATGTGTTGTTGAGCCATGACCCCTCCACCAAAGACAATCACATCTGGGCGGAAAGTCACTGTCGCATTGACCGCAGCTTGAGCGATATAGTAGGCTTGAACATCCCAAACAGGGTTGTTGAGTTCAATGTTTTCCCCACGAACACCTGTACGAGCTTCCAAACTTGGTCCAGCCGCATAGCCTTCCAGACATCCCTTATGGAAAGGACAAACACCGTTGAATTCTTTTTCAATATCCATTGGGTGTCTAGCAACATAGTAGTGACCCATTTCAGGGTGACCCACACCGCCGATAAACTCACCACGTTGGATAACACCTGCACCGATACCTGTACCGATTGTGTAGTAAACCAAGTTTTCGATACGGCCACCAGCGTTGTTACGGGCAACCACTTCACCATAAGCAGAGCTATTTACGTCTGTAGTGAAGTACATAGGCACGTTGAGGGCGCGACGAAGGGCACCAAGCAAGTCAACATTTGCCCAGTTTGGTTTTGGAGTCGTTGTGATAAAGCCATAGGTTTTTGAGTTTTTATCAATATCAATCGGACCAAATGAACCAACTGCAAGGCCAGCAAGGTTATCGAATTTTGAGAAGAACTCGATGGTTTTATCGATTGTTTCGATTGGAGTTGTTGTTGGAAATTGTGTTTTTTCTACAACGTTAAAGTTTTCATCACCGACAGCACAGACAAACTTTGTACCGCCCGCTTCCAAGCTTCCATATAATTTTGTCATGATAAACCTCTTGTTTTTATTTTCTTTATTATAGCATATTTCGAAAATCTAAATTTCTCTATTTTTTAGATTTTCCTCTGTAAATCTTACCATTCAAGCAAAAACGAACAAACATGTCATTTGTTCGTTTTCATTTTGAGAGGGAATATTGTACTCAATGAAAATCAAAGAGCAAACTAGGAAGCTAGCCGAAGGCTGTACTTGAGTACGGCAAGGCGAAGCTGACATGGTTTGAATTTGATTTTCGAAGAGTATTAGATTTTCACTTCGATCACAGCATCCCCCTTAGCAACTGAACCTGTTGCGACTGGACCTACTGAAGAGAAGTCAGCTGTGTTTGTAACGATAACCATTGTTGTATCATCAAGACCAGCTGCAGCGATTTTGTTTGAATCAAATGTTCCAAGAACATCGCCAGCTTTTACCTTGTCACCTTGAGCAACTTTTGCTTCGAAACCTTCACCATTCATTGTTACAGTGTCGATACCAACGTGGATCAAGACTTCAGCACCATTAGTTGTTTTCAAACCAAAGGCATGTCCTGTTGGAAAGGCAATTGAAACTTCAGCATCAGCTGGTGCATAAACCACACCTTGGATAGGTTTCACGGCGATACCTTGTCCCATAGCTCCACTTGAGAAGACTGGGTCATTAACATCGGCAAGAGCGACAACATCACCGACAATAGGAGTTACAAGTGTTTCATTTTGAAGAGCTGCTGGAATGTTACCAGTTGTTTCTTCTTGGACCAAACGTTCTGTCTCTACTTCAGTAGCAACCTCTTTTTCATCCTCATAACCAAACATATAAGTAAGAGCGAAACCAAGGGCAAATGATACGGTTACCATGAAAAGGTATTGGGCAAGTTGTCCGTTACCGATGTAAAGCATTGTACCAGGGATGATGGTGATACCACTACCATTACCTGCAAGTCCAAGGATAGAAGCCAATCCACCACCGATTGCACCAGCAATCAATGAAAGGAAGAATGGTTTACGGAAGCGCAAGTTTACCCCGAAGATAGCAGGCTCTGTAATACCTAGGAAGGCAGAAAGAGCAGCTGGGAAAGCAAGTGTTTTCAGTTTTGGATTCTTAGTTTTAACACCAACCGCAACAGTCGCAGCACCTTGAGCTGTCATAGCAGCTGTGATGATAGCGTTGAATGGGTTAGCATGGTCAGCAGCAAGCAATTGAACTTCAAGCAAGTTGAAGATGTGGTGCACACCTGACACGACAATCAATTGGTGAACCCCACCAATCAAGAAACCACCAAGACCAAATGGTAAGCTAAGGATCGCTTTTGTAGCGATAAGGATGTAGTTTTCAACGACGTGGAAAACTGGTCCAATGACAAAGAGTCCAAGGATAGACATGACCAAAAGTGTCACGAATGGGGTTACCAAGAGGTCAATGACATCTGGAACAACCTTGCGGACAGCTTTTTCAAATTTTGCTCCGACAACCCCGATGATGAAGGCTGGAAGAACTGAACCTTGCAAACCAACAACAGGAATGAAACCAAAGAAGTTCATAGCAGTTACTTCACCACCTTGAGCAACTGCCCAAGCATTTGGAAGTGAGCCAGAAACAAGCATCATACCAAGAACGATACCAACGGCAGGATTTCCACCGAATACACGGAAGGTTGACCAAACAACCAAACCTGGCAAGATGATGAAGGCTGTATCTGTCAAGATTTGTGTGTAAGTTGCAAAGTCTCCTGGAAGTGGCATTTCAAGAGCGATGAAAAGACCACGAACACCCATGAAGAGACCTGTCGCTACGATAACTGGGATGATTGGAACGAAAACGTCACCGAAAGTACGGATAGCACGTTGGAACCAGTTCCCCTGTTTAGCAGCTTCTGCTTTCATGTCATCTTTAGAGGATGTTGGCAAACCAAGTGCAACAACTTCATCGTACATTTTGTTAACTGTACCTGTACCAAAGATGATTTGGTATTGACCTGAGTTAAAGAAAGCACCTTGAACTTTTTCCAAGTTCTCAATCACTTCTTTATTGATTTTTCCTTCATCTTTGACCATGACACGAAGACGAGTCGCACAGTGGGCAACACTGTTGACATTTTCACGTCCGCCCAAGGCATCGATGACTTTTTTTGCAATTTCCTGATTGTTCATTTGCAAAAACCTCCTTATATAAAATTTCGTTATTGTTTGAAAGCGATTTTATCCGCCCTTACGACTATTATTTTATCATGTTTTAGAAATATGTCAAGCGTTTTGCAGAAAAAATATTCTATCCACTTAGTAGACACGTTTCAGATTGATTGTTTTTGACTATTTTAACAGACATCCCTTGAAAAAATAAGTTTGAACCCTTGGTTAAACAGGCTTTTATTTCATTATCTTTCATATTTTCTTGAAAAGTTGATTGGTTTTCTGGTTTTGATTTGTGATAAACGTTTGACAGTTTTTCCTCTTTTTTAACATAAAAGACTTGCTTTTTTAACCGAAAACGGTTACTATTAAAAGTGATAAGATTTTTGGAGGAATGAATGAATGGAATGGACAACTGAGCGTCGTTACAGACTTTATCAAGATTGGACGCAAGAAGAAATTCAAAATATTAAGAAAAATATGGCACAATCTCCATGGCATACTCATTACCATGTTGAGCCAAAAACAGGACTTCTCAACGACCCAAATGGCTTTTCTTACTTTGATGGGAAGTGGATTGTTTTTTATCAGAACTTTCCTTTTGGTGCCGCCCACGGTTTGAAATCTTGGGTGCAATTGGAAAGTGAGGACTTAGTTCACTTCACGGAAACTGGTGTCAAAATTTTGCCTGATACTCCATTAGATAGCCACGGTGCCTACTCTGGTTCTGCCATGCAATTTGGTGATAACTTGTTCCTATTCTATACAGGAAATGTCCGTGATGAAAACTGGATCCGTCACCCTTACCAGATCGGTGCTGTGATGGACAAGGATGGTAAGATTACGAAGATTGACAAGATATTGATTGACCAGCCAGCAGATTCTACAGACCACTTCCGCGATCCGCAAATTTTTAACTTCAAGGGGCAATACTATGCCATCGTCGGTGGACAAGACTTGGAGAAAAAAGGCTTCGTCCGTCTCTACAAAGCTATTGACAACGACTACACAAACTGGCAAGCTATTGGCGACCTTGACTTTGCTAACGACCGCACTGCCTACATGATGGAATGTCCAAATCTGGTCTTTGTAGGCGAGCAACCTGTCCTTCTCTACTGTCCACAAGGATTAGATAAGGATGTTCTAGATTACGACAATATCTATCCAAATATGTATAAAATCGGGGCTTCCTTTGACCCTGAAAATGCCAAAATGGTAGATGTATCTCAGCTTCAAAATATGGATTATGGTTTTGAAGCCTATGCTACCCAAGCCTTCAACGCTCCTGACGGACGTGCTCTAGCAGTTAGCTGGCTTGGTTTACCAGATGTTTCTTATCCATCTGACCGTTTTGATCATCAAGGAACCTTCTCTTTGGTCAAAGAACTGACTATCAAAGACGGTAAACTCTACCAATACCCAGTCGCAGCTATCAAGGACCTTCGTGCTTCTGAAGAAGCCTTCTCAAACCGTACCCAAACCAAGAACACTTACGAACTTGAACTCAACTTGGAAGCTAATAGCCAGAGCGAGATTGTCTTACTTGCTGATAAAGAAGGCAAGGGACTTTCCATCAACTTTGACCTTGTAAATGGTCAAGTGACAGTAGATCGTAGCGAGGCTGGTGAACAGTACGCTCAAGAATTTGGAACAACTCGTTCTTGCCCAATCGATAATCAGGCTACTACTGCTACAATCTTCATCGATAACTCTATCTTTGAAATTTTCATCAATAAAGGAGAAAAAGTATTTTCTGGTCGTGTTTTCCCACATGCAGACCAAAATGGGATCCTGATCAAATCTGGAAACCCAACTGGAACTTACTATGAATTAGATTATGGTCGCAAAACTAACTGATGTCGCCAAACTTGCAGGTGTCAGCCCTACTACCGTTTCTCGGGTTATCAATAAAAAAGGCTATCTCTCTGAGAAAACCATTCAAAAGGTCAATGAAGCCATGCGAGAATTGGGCTATAAACCCAACAACCTAGCTCGTAGTTTACAAGGAAAATCAGCTAAGTTAATCGGCTTGATTTTCCCAAATATTTCCAACGTTTTCTACGCAGAATTGATTGATAAGCTGGAACACCAACTCTTCAAAAATGGTTACAAGACCATCATCTGCAACAGCGAGCACGATTCTGAGAAGGAACGTGAATATATCGAAATGTTGGAAGCCAATCAGGTGGACGGCATCATTTCTGGTAGTCACAACCTAGGAATTGAAGACTACAATCGCGTGACAGCGCCGATTATTTCCTTTGACCGAAACCTATCACCAGACATCCCTGTCGTTTCCTCTGACAACTATGCTGGTGGGGTTCTTGCTGCCCAGACCTTGGTTAAGACAGGTGCCCAGTCTATCATCATGATTACTGGGAATGACAACTCTAACTCACCAACTGGACTACGCCACGCTGGTTTTGCATCCGTACTCCCCAAAGCACCTATTATCAATGTTTCCAGTGACTTTTCTCCTGTCAGAAAAGAAATGGAAATCAAGAATATCTTGACTCGACAAAAGCCTGATGCCATCTTTGCTTCGGATGATTTGACAGCTATTCTAGTCATTAAAATTGCTCAGGAACTTGGCATTTCTGTCCCAGAAGAACTCAAGGTCATCGGTTATGATGGGACTTACTTTATCGAGAATTACTATCCTCAACTGGCTACTATCAAGCAACCCTTGGAAGAGATTGCCTGCCTCACTGTTGATCTTCTCTTGCAGAAGATCGAAGGTAAGGAAGTTGCGACAACAGGCTACTTCTTACCAGTCACCCTATTACCAGGAAAAAGTATTTAATACTCTTCGAAAATCTCTTCAAACCACGTCAGCGTCGCCTTACCGTAGATATGGTTACTGACTTCGTCAGTTCTATCCACAACCTCAAAACAGTGTTTTGAGCTGGCTTCGTCAGTCTTATCTACAACCTCAAAGCAGTGCTTTGAGCAACCTGCGGCTAGCTTCCTAGTTTGCTCTTTGATTTTCATTGAGTATAAACACAAGAAAACTCAGACCAATTCGTCTGAGTTTTTTATAATCTTAAATTTTCGAGATAGCGCTGGGCTGTCTCTAGGTTAAAGGTTTTATCTGCGATAAGTTGCTCGACTAGGGGAGCAACTTCAGATTCACTAGCACCTGCGAGGAGTGCTAAGGATTTGACCTGCAATTTCATGTGGCCCTGCTGGATTCCCGTACTCACCAAGGCTTTGAGGGCAGCAAAGTTTTGGGAAAGCCCCATCGAAACGATAATCTGGGCTAATTCTTTGGCAGAAGGATTTCCCAATAATTCATGACTGAGGACTACACGAGGATTGAGTCCGATAGAGCCACCCTTGGTCGCTACAGGCATAGGCAGGGTCATCTCACCGACCAATTCTTCTCTTTCAAGATCCAGCGTCCATCGGCTAAGACCTTGATAGCGTCCGTCTTGACTGGCAAAAGCATGAGCCCCTGCCTCAATGGCACGCCAGTCATTACCAGTGGCAATTAAAATGGCATCAATACCATTAAAAATCCCTTTATTGTGAGTAGCTGCTCGA
Source organism: Streptococcus sp. k-163 (assembly GCF_013277555.1). Classification (GTDB taxonomy): domain Bacteria; phylum Bacillota; class Bacilli; order Lactobacillales; family Streptococcaceae; genus Streptococcus. The sequence continues at coordinate 63,799 of NZ_VMND01000007.1, forward strand.
TAAGGATCAGCCTGCGCAAATTGGCTAGCTAAAGCCATTTTCTCCGCAATTTCTCGTCCTTGATCCTTTTGGCGACTCAAGTATCGAAAAGCGATGCGACAGCTTGCTGTCACCAGAGAATCGGTCGCGTAGTTTGATAGAATCCCCATGAGACTCTGTCCCTGACTGAGTTCTTCTAAGACTGGCTTCAAGGCTTCCAGCATGGTGTTGAGCATATTGGCTCCCATGGCTTCTTGGGTATCGACATGGAGATAAACAACGAGAAAGTCTGTTTCACCTTTGATCTGCTCTACATGCAAATCACGCGCCCCGCCCCCGCGTTTAACGATGGAAGGATAAGCTTGATTGGCAAGTTCCAAGAGCTCCGCTTTCTTGCTGACAATCTTCTCTTGCGCTTGTTCAGGATTAGCAACTTGATAAAGGGCTACCTGTCCAATCATCTGGCGCTCATGGACTTGTGCGGTAAAACCTCCTGCACGCTTGATGATTTTACTTGCATAGCTGGCCGCAGCAACCACAGAGGGCTCTTCCGTCACATAGGGAACTGTATATTCCTGACCATTGACAAGGACCTCTGGAACCAGCGAATAAGGCAGAGAAAAAGTCCCCACTACATTCTCACTCAGCTGGTCTGCGACAGTCACACTAATTTGTTCATCCTGCTCCAGACTGGTTTGTTTTTCAGGACTAAGGAGCGCCTGAGCTTGTAACTGCTCGAGGCGCTCTTGGTATGATTTTTTAGAAAATCCATTCCAACTTATCTTCATTATTTTTCAACCTTGCTATAACGGCGTTGATGATCCACAATTTCAACCAAGGCAAACTCTTGATTTTCATAGCCAGAAAACTGGGCAGAATTTGTTTCATCCAAGTCCACTTCCTCAAAGAAGACTTTTTCATAGTCAGCTACGGATAGGGCAGTTCGTTGGTTGAGTTTATTCAAGCGGTCTTTATCTAGATAAACTTCATATCCTTCAACCAATTCACCACTGAAGAACTCAGCCACAGCCCCACTTCCGTAACTATAAAGGGCAATTTTATCCCCAGCCTTCAAGCTATCTGTATTTTCCAAGAGAGACAAAAGTCCTAGGAAGAGGGAACCTGTATAGATATTCCCTACCTTTTGACTGTAGAGAATAGACTGGTCTAAATGCTTTTGCAAGAGGTCTTTTTTCTCTTGAGGCAGGCTCTTATCCATGATTTTTTTCAAGCCTTTTAGCGCCAATTTAGGATAAGGCAAATGGAAGCAAACAGCCGCAAAATCATCTAAAGTAAGCTGGTAGCGTTTTTGATATTCAAGCCAAGTCGTTTTCAAACTATCCAAATATTGTTGAGTAGAATAGACACCATTTACATAAGGGGTTGTTGAGTAATTTGGACGCCAGAAATCCATGATGTCACGGGTTTGAGCCACATTGTCATTATTAAAGGCCATAATGCGTGGATTTTGTGTAATCAACATAGCCACACTGCCAGCGCCCTGAGTTGGTTCTCCAGGTGTTTCAATACCGTATTTGGCAATATCACTGGCAATGACCAAGACCTTGGACTCTGGAGAATTTTCCACATGCAATTTGGCATAATGAAGGGCAGCTGTCGCTCCATAGCAGGCTTCTTTAATCTCGAAACTACGAGCAAAGGGCTGGATGCCCAGCAAACCATGCACAAAGACGGCCGCAGCCTTACTCTGGTCAATTCCTGACTCGGTAGCCACAATGACCATGTCAATTTCTTGTCTCTCTTGCTCAGTTAAAATAGAGTCACTAGCACTGGCCGCCAAGGTCACGATGTCCTCAGTTAGGGGAGCAATACTCAATTCCTTGAGCAAGAGGCCTTTGCTTAATTTTTCAGGGTCAATTCCCCTCGCTTCTGCTAAGTCTTGTAATTTCAAGACATATTGACTGGTCGCAAAACCAATCTTATCAATACCGATTGTCATATTTACCTCTGTTTTATCATTCATGTAAAAAATCGTTCTATACTATTTTATCACAAATGGCAGTAAAAGAGAGAAAAAAGACTTGATTCACCAAATCAAGTCTCTTGTTAGTCTAACGATTTTGCTGTTTTCGTAAGTAGGAATACAGTCTGAGAATCACTGTTCCGCTAGCCATGCCAATAGAGATTACCAGAGCCAACATGACAACTAAGGTTGCACTGGCAATGGCGTGACTGTAATCCCCTGTCACAAAAAAGGCAGTTGTCCGATAAGAAAGGTATCCCGGAACCAGAGGGGCCAAAATGGCCAAGATAAAGACCACAGCAGGGGTCTTGTAAAGAATACTTAAAATCTGGCTGACACAAGAACCGATAATGGCGGCAATGAAGGTAGCTACAATGACATTGGTTGGTTCCTTGAGCAAGAGATAGATTAGCCAGACAGCCATGCCCAAAATCCCTCCCGGTAAGAGCATAGACCGCTGAACATTGAGTACGATTAAAAAAGTGATGATAGCAAGAAGACTTGCTACTGCTTGTAGTAAAAAGGTTGTTAGTGTCATATTAGTTCATCAATACCAAGGCGACAGAAGTTCCTGCCCCTAAAGCAAGGGTAATGAGTAGGGATTCAAACATTTTACTCATACCAGAGTTTATGTGGTTGGTCATAATATCCCGAACCGCATTGGTCAAGGCAATACCTGGTACAAACGGCATGACGGCACCAGCTATAATCAAATCTGCTGTTGAAGGAAAGCCCGTGTAGCGAGCCCAAAACTGGGCTATCATCCCAAAGACAAAGGCCCCAGCAAAGGCTGTTACAAAGGGAATTCGGATAAACTTTTCTACATAGAGGGAAAAGGCAAAACCAAATAAGGTAGCCACTCCTGCCCCAAGTGCATCGTAGATATTTCCACTAAACATAATTGAAAAGAAAGGGGCACTAAAGGTCGCAGCCAAAGTTACCTGCAACTTGGTATAGGGAAGCGGTTGAGCTTGCAAAGCCGTCAATTGCTTGAAGGCTGTTTCTAAATCAATCTGCCCCCCAACCAGCTGACGAGAAATCTGGTTCACATCGCAGACTTTTTCAATATTATAAGAAGAGGAGGTCACACGCTTCATGCGCGAAATATTGGTGTTTTCAATAGAGAAAAAGATGGCAGCAGGCATGGCAAGAACATTGCAATCCACAATCCCCTGCGAATGCGCAATGCGAATCATGGTGTCTTCTACACGATGAATCTCTGAGCCACTTTTAAGGAGAATAGTCCCCGCTAGCATAATCACATCGATGACGGCATTTAATTCTCTTGATTCTTCCATGCTTGCCTCCTTTTATCAACTCCCTCTATTCTATCACAAATCTGGACTCAAAAAAAATCTTTGCCATGAAATCATGACAAAGATTCGTTTAATCACGAGAATTGTCGTGGTTGCCTTCACTACTTGATTGAGTCGTAGCAGGTGCATTCCCTCGTTGATTTCCTTGTTGGTTCCCCTGACTTGGTGTTGTAGTAGAACCTTGGTTTCCACGTTGGGCTGGTGTTGATGATGACGTTGACGGCGGTGTTTTTGGTTTGTAGATTGAAATCTTGACACGCGTCTTAGTCAAATCAACCTTTTCACCCGCTTTTGGACTCTGTTCAACGACTGTACCCTCAGCAGTTCCATCAGGAGCTGTCGACACTTCTACAACTTCAATATTGGCTTCTTTAATACCGACAATTTGAACGAGATTGTTTTTAGTAAATTCAAGACTAGATCCTATATAACTTGGCATGGCAACGCTGGTTACTTTCTTAGCAACGGTTAAGGTAATCGTTGAGGCCTTGCTCAAATCATAGGTTGTTCCGGCAGCTGGACTCTGTCTGAGAACAGTTCCTGCTTCACTCTCGCTTGATTCTTCTTCCTCAATCTTGATGAGATTTTCAGGAACCTTCTTCTGCTTGAGTTCTGCGATAACATCTGTAGATTTACGACCGATATAGTTGCTCAATTGGAAAGATTGCTTACCTGACGAGACAACCAAATTGATTTTCGTTCCTTCTTTTCGACCAGTTCCAGCGTCAGGATCTGTACGGATAATCCGTCCCTCTTCCACCTTTTCACTAGCCTCTGTCTTCTCCTCGCCAATCTCAAAATTGGCTTTCTTGAGAGTTTCCTTGGCTTCCGCAACTGTCTGACCTGTCACATCTGGAATAGCAATGGTTGCAGGAGTTCTGGATAGTATCCAAACAAGAGAAGCTGCCACCAATACAATGCTGGCCAATAAAATCATATAGCGAACTCTAAATTTCCGTTTTTTAACAGGTTTGGTTGCGTAATTGTCTTCAGAAACCTGCTGACTAGGTTTCGCAGCCTGTGGCTTCGGACTTTGTGTTTGCACCTTAGGAATCGAGGTCAAGGTACTCTGAGATACTTTTGGTAGAGTCTTGGTGTCCGCCTTAGTAGTATCATTAAAGACCAGTTTAGGCTCATTGCGACGATTATAAGACAAGCTACTAGACAAGTCCACATACATCTCTGCAACTGACTGATAACGATCTGTCAATTTCTTGGCAGTTGCCTTGATAACAACATTCTCCAAAGCCTGAGGCACAGATGGATTCTCATCAATAACTGACGGTAATGGTTTCTGGAAATGCTGAAGGGCGATGGTCACCGCACTATCCCCATCATAAGGGATATGGCCTGTCAGCATCTCATAGAAAATAATCCCCATGGCATAGATATCACTCTGTACAGTCGCCTTAGAACCACGCGCCTGCTCTGGTGACAAGTAATGAACTGACCCCAACATTGAGTTTGTCTGAGTAAGACTCGTCTCAGCAAAGGCTACCGCAATCCCAAAGTCTGTGACTTTGGCAGTCCCATCTGGTGTCAAAAGGATATTTTGAGGTTTCAAGTCCCTATGAACAATCCCTCTGGTATGGGCCAAACGCATGGCTAGGAGGATTTGTCCCATAATGCGGACGGCTTCTTCATTAGAGAGAGGATAGTGTTCCTTGATATAGCGTTTGAGGTCTAGTCCAGCAACATACTCCATTGCAAGATACTGCTGACCGTCTTCCTCACCAATATCTGTAATCCGAACGATATGAGGATGGTCCAAATCCGCCATGGCTCTCGCTTCCCGCTGGAAACGCGCCACAGCAATCGGATCTGTCTGGTAATTGGTCCTCAGGACCTTCACTGCCACTTCTTCCCCGTCTAGAATTAAATCCTTGGCCAAGTAAACATCTGCCATGCCTCCTCGACCAATCTGTTTGATAATTCGATACCGCCCGGCAAAAATCTTGCCGATTTGGATCATTTTGCATCCTCCTCGTTCATAGAAACAAGGGCAACCGTAATGTTGTCTAAACCTCCTGCATTGTTAGCAAAACGCACGAGCGTCGCTGTTTTATCTGCCAAAGGAATATCACTAGTTACAATATCACAAATCTCACTGCCTGAAATCATGTTGGTCAAACCATCACTATTGAGCAAGAGATAGTCTCCTGGCTCAAGGGTAATCATTCCAAAATCAGGTTGAATTTCATCTTTTTGACCGATTGACTGGGTAATAATATTTTTCTGTGGATGGCTAGCTGCTTCTTCTGGTGTCAATTGACCTGCCTTAAGCAATTCATTGACCAAAGAATGGTCGCTTGTTAACTGGTGGTATTCTTCCCCACGAATCAAACCGATACGAGAATCTCCAATGTGAGCATAGATAGCCTGATTGCCAATAATGGCAACAGCCTCGAGAGTTGTTCCCATTCCTTTATAGGCATCATCTTGTCCAAGTTGATGAATCTTTTGATTTTCAATTTCTAGGTAATGGGCGAACCATTCACGCACTTCATTGACTGTATCGATTTGGGTATCAACCCAAGCTATACCTAGGTCTGTTACCGCCATTTCACTAGCGATATTACCTGCGCGATGACCTCCCATCCCATCAGCTAAAATAATCATAGTACGTCCAGCTCTATTGACATAGTGGTTGACATAGTCTTGGTTATTTGTTCGTTTCTGACCAACATCTGTTAATAATGAAATTTCCATGTGTCAGTTCCTTCCTAATCCGATATCTTACGAAATTGACTGATGAAGAATCCATCACTTCCATACAATTCAGGTGTAATGAGGATACAGCCATCTTTCATGATATCCTTACATTCATGTTCTAGTTTTACCTGCTCGAACTCAGGATGACTTTCTAAAAACGCCTCAACGACTTGAAAATTCTCCTCTGAGACAATAGTACAGGTACTATAAGTTATTATACCACCTTTGCCTAGTGTTTGACAAACACTACCTAATATTTCGAGCTGAATTTCCTGTAAGGACGCGAAATCTGCCGTTTCTTTATTGTATTTGATGTCTGGTTTTCGGCGCAGAAGACCGATTCCTGAACAGGGAGCATCTACCAAAATCTTATCAAAAGAAGCCTGGCCAAAAAACTCATGCACCTTTCTGGCATCTAATTTTTGCGTTTGAACCCGATCTACAACTCCCAGACGTTGAGCATTTTCTTGGATTAAGTCCAACTTGTGATCGTAAAGGTCCAAAGCCGTAACCTGACCTGTCGTTAGATAAGAAGCTATATGGGCTGTTTTCCCACCTGGAGCCGCACAGGCATCAAGCACTCGCTCATCTCCCTGCAAATTCAAAGTCGGAGCAACCAATTGACTAGATTCGTCTTGAATGGTAATGGCTCCCTCTGCAAACAAATCATGACCTGCAAAATGCCCTTGCTCCTTAACCAGACCAGAAGGAGACAAAGATGAAGCACTAGCCTCCAACAAGGCTTGGATTTCCTCTTTTCGGCTTAAATCAGTTACACGAATACTGGCCTTGTTTCTCACCAAAAGACTTTCAAAAATAGCTTGCGCTCGCTCTTCACCGTATTCTTCCTTGAGCTTGGCAACTAGCCAAACTGGGAGAGAATAGGCAATGGAATCACGCTTGTTTTTCCGTTTGATACTGGCAATATCTGGCCAACCTTCACGCAAGATACGGCGAAGGAGGGCATTGACCAATTTTTCACTGCCTTTTTTACGGACTTTGGCCAATTCTACTGCTTCATTGACCACAGCATGGTCTGGAATCTTATCCAAATAGCGGAGCTGGTAGGCACTCATAAGAAGCAGAACATAGAGCCAGCTGTCTAACTGGTCTCTGTCTTCGATAAAGTGGGATAGGTACCATTCCAGAGTCAATTTGCGGGCTACCGTTCCATAGACCAGCTCGGTCACCAAGCCCTTATCTGCTGCCGAAAGTTGACTTCCCTTGAGATGCTTATTTAAGGCGATATTTGAGTATGCTTGACTGATAAAAACATCCTCTAATACTGCTAAGGCTAAACTTCTAGCCGTTTCTACTTTAGTCACCAAATCGTTCTCCTACAGTCAATGTACGTCCAACTCCGTTGAGGAAGGAAGCAATGTCCATCTTAGGTTTACCAGCTGGCTGCACTTGTTTGAGAGATAGAGCTCCTTCAGCCGTTGCAACAATCAATTCTTTCTTGCCGATAGAGAGAATTTCACCTGGATTTCCCTGACCTTCTACTGGTAGGGCTTCATAAATCTTAAAGCGGTCGCCCTTAAGGAAAGTATGGGCAACAGGCCAGGGGTTCATGCCACGGATTTGGTTAAAGAGTTGACGATTGCTTTTAGTCCAATCTAGTTTTTCTTCTTCTGGCTTGATATTTGGCGAGAAAGTGACCTGACTTGGATCTTGCGGTTCAGGTTTGATTTCCCCAGCAATGTAGGCAGGCAAAGTGTCCAAAAGCAAATCACGACCAACTAGCGCCAATTTCTCAAACAAGGTGCCGACATTGTCCTCATCCGTAATCGGAATACTACGACGAGAAATCATATCTCCTGCATCCATTTCCTTAACCATTTCCATAATGGTCACACCAGCTTCCTCATCCCCTTGAATCAAGGCATAATGGATAGGCGCACCACCACGATGTTTAGGAAGAAGAGAGGCATGAACGTTGACCGCAAAGTCCATGCTATCAAGGAGTTTACTTGGGAGAAACTGCCCAAATGCGGCAGTCACAATTCCATCTGCTCCTAGCTTCATAAGATCTTCCATCTCTGGACTTCCAGATAATTTTTCAGGTTGGTAGATAGGAAGACCTGCTTCCTTGGCAACCTGCTTGACTGGTGTTTCTTGGATAACTTTTTTACGGCCGACAGCACGGTCTGGCTGGGTCACAACGGCTAGAATCTCATAACGGTCATCTGTCAAAAGTCCTTTTAAGACGGTTGCTGAAAAGTCGGGGGTCCCCATAAAGATTAATTTTGTCATATCTTCTCCTTCTTATAAAAATTGCTGTGGCTCATGGTCAATGCTGAGACGGAGCTCACTATTTTCCCGTTCTTGAGTCAGGGCCAAGACCTGATTGAGGGTCGGCCCCAGCTCATCTTCTAAACGATATTTAATCAAAATCTGGTAATGATAGAGGTTGTGGGTACGGGCGATGGGTTTTGGCGTCGGCCCAAGAATGTTACTGGTTTCAGACAAGCCTGACCTCAAAATGTTCATAACTTCATAAGCACGTTTGACCACCTCTTCTTCCTTCTTGTGAGAAAGGGTAATGCCAATCGTGAAATAGTAAGGCGGATAGCCAAGTTGTCGTCTGATACCCATTTCATAAGCATAAAAGCCTTCATAGTCCTGATCCTTGGCAAATCGAATAGCATAATGCTGAGGATTGTAAGACTGGATCAAGACCTGACCTGCTTTTTCAGCACGTCCTGCCCGACCTGCCACCTGAGTCAAAAGCTGGAAGGTTCTCTCAGAAGAACGGAAATCAGGCAGATTCAAGGATGTATCGGCATTGAGAACTCCGACCAAAGTCACATTGGGAAAATCCAATCCCTTAGCAATCATCTGAGTTCCAAGCAAAATATCTGCTTCCCCTCGACCAAACTGGTCAAGTAGAGCTTGGTGACTGCCTTTCTTGCGGGTTGTATCCACATCCATGCGCAGAATACGTGCCTGAGGAAAGAGTTCTGCCAGCTCATCATAAGCCTTTTGAGTTCCTGTCCCATAGTAACGAATACTTCGGCTCTTACAGTTAGGACAGACCTGAGGAATGTCTTTCGAAAAACCACAATAATGGCAGTTCATGTTCTTGGTATCCATGTGCAAGGTCAGGGAAATGTCACAGTTAGGACAAGTATCCACCGTCCCACACTCCCGACACATGACAAAGCTAGAATAACCACGGCGATTGAGCATGAGAACCACCTGCTCTTTTTTAGCCAGACGGTCCTGAATAGCTTCTAGCAAAGGGGGCGTAAAGTTTGACGTCTCATTTTGTCCGATATAGTCCCGAAAGTCAATCACTTGAACCTCAGGGATCCTAGCCAAAGGATTGGCACGTTGGGTCAGACGTAAATGTTGATAGACGCCTTTTCCAGCCCGAGCACGGCTTTCCAGACTAGGAGTTGCTGAACCAAGTACCAGGGCAGCTTGATTGTACTGGGCCCTCAAAACAGCTACATCCCTTGCATGGTAACGGGGATTACTGTCCTGCTTATAAGTCGCTTCATGCTCCTCATCGATTATCATGACACCCAGATTTTTCAGCGGAGCAAAGATGGCTGATCTGGCTCCAACCACAACTTGAGCGTCTCCACGCTCAACCTTGCGCCATTCATCATACTTTTCACCATTGGACAGGCCTGAGTGCAGAATGGCCACTTTCTCACCAAATCGAGCTATAAAACGCTCCGTCATCTGTGGAGTCAAGGAAATCTCAGGAACCAGCAAAATAGCTGTCTTACCCTTATCCAAGGCTCCTTGGATTATTTGTAAGTAAACCTCGGTCTTCCCACTTCCTGTAATCCCTTGAAGGAGGAAGGGAGGCTGATGACTGCCAATAGCACTCACAACCGCATCACGCGCCTGTCTTTGCTCTGGATTCAACTCCAAAGGCTGACTTGCCTCAATGCCTTCAAAATAAGCAGCCGAGCGTTGAACTTCCTTTTGGACTATGGTAACAGCACCTTGTTCTACAAAGAAGTTGACTTGCTCTCGCGAGTAGGACTCTAACAAACTAGCCAAGGAAGCACTCTCAGGATGAGACAGCAAGTAATCTCTCAATTCCAACTTTTTCTTGGCGCGTGTAGAAATCTCTACACTTTCTAATTGAGCAAGGTCTACCTCATACCAAGACTGAGTCTTGACCTTCTTCTGATCGACAGCCTGATATTCTAGACCAAGCAAGCCTTTTCTAGTCAAACGCATCATTTCTGCTTGCTTACCTAAATCCAGAGAAGAAAAGGCAAGTGAATCTTCTGAACCAAACAGACGCTCTCGGTCTTCCCGACTCAGACCTGCCAGAGGATAGAGAATCTTGTCATAGCTGGAGTTCAGAAATCCTGGTAGCATGGCCTTGAGAATGGAAATTTTGTAGGAGAAGACGGACTTGCGTAACTCTTCAGCCAGCCAGAGTTGTTCTTGTGTGAGAACAGGTGAAAAATCCAGCACCTCTGCAATATCTTTTAAATCTTGCTCCATCTCTTCTTCATCTGATTGGGACTCCAAACCAAGAACAATTCCTTGAATCAAGCGATTGCCCTTACCAAAGGGCACATGAACCCGCATCCCAACTTCTAGCATTCCCTCAAATTCCTCCGGAATCCTGTAACTATAGGGCTGGTCCGTCTGCATCAAGGGCACATCCACGATAATCTTAGCTATCGTCATCTTCTCACCTCCTCCTTGTCAGTACATTCTTGCAATAGAAAAAATAAGATTGAGTCCCCCCAACCTTAAATTTTTTCACCATCTTCTTTTTCTTTAGCAATTTGCTCTTTAATTTTCTTTTCTTCTTCTTCTTTGCGACGTTTTTCTTCTTCGATACGGCGACGCACCGCTTCACGTTTTCCTTCTGGATCTGGATGAATTGTAACGTTTCCTGATTCGATTTCTTCTAAGGCGCGAAGAGTTGACTTTTCAGACTTGAAACCTTGAGTAGCTGGCGCACCTGCTTCCAATTCGTGGGCACGTTTTGCTTCCAAGATTACGAGTGAATATTTTGATGGAACCTTGTCGAGCAAGGTATCAATAGAGGGTTTTAACATCATTTGCTTGTACCTATTTTCTAAATTTTATCGGGTAGTTGGAGATTTCGGTAACATCTCCTGATAGTGACCAATGACACGATCCACACGGAAGTGCTCTGCTTCGATCACACGTTTGACACGCTCAGCAGCTAGGGGCACCTGATCGTTGACAATCGCATAATCATACTCACGCATAAGGGCAATTTCTTCCTTGGCTTTTTCGATTCGCTGGGCAATCACTTCTGCACTATCTGTTCCACGACCTACCAAACGATCTTGCAATTCATCCAAATCTGGTGGTGTCAGGAAGATAAAGACAGCATCCGGAACCTTTTTCTTGACCTGAAGAGCGCCCTGAACTTCAATTTCAAGGAAAACATCGATTCCCTTGTCCAAGGTTTCATTGACATAGGTCAGAGGAGTTCCATAGTAGTTGCCGACATATTCTGCGTATTCCAACATCTGTCCTTGACGAATCAGCTCTTCAAACTCTTCACGAGTACGGAAGAAATAGTCAACACCGTCCACTTCTCCAGGACGTTGTGCGCGTGTCGTCATCGATACAGAGTATTGAAATTGATTTTCAGAACTCTCAAAAATCTCTCTTCTAACCGTTCCTTTTCCAACCCCTGAAGGACCAGAAAAAACGATTAGTAAGCCTCGGTCTGCCATTGTGTCTCCTTTAGTTAGTCTGTGAAATAAAGTAAAATTTCTCTCGGATACTGATGATCACGTCAGTTATCCTTCTACAGTCTTTCTATCTAGTGTAACAAAAAAGCAGTAATTTTTCAACTGCTCTTTCTTATTTATTTAGCATAATCTATGATTTATACAAGGTGACCCCCTTAAAAAAGACTTGCCTTTTTATTCTATTTAAGAGATAATAAAACTACTAATATAAAAAGGAGAAGTTTATGGGAAATTATAAAGGAAAAAATGTTGATGAAGCAATTGCAAATGGCTTATCTGAACTCAATCTCAAAAAAAATGAAGTCAAAATCAATATCATTGATCATGGAAATGCCGGAGTATTTGGTTTTTTTGAAAAAGAAGCTGAGGTTGAAATAACACCATTGAGCCCAATGGAACTGAAAATAAAAAGATTGATTCCATATTTAATTGGTGCAGGTGTAATATTTATAATTCTTCTGTTAGTTCTAATTGTAGTAATCTCAGATAAATCAACTACTGTTTCTACACCTTCATCTATAGAAACTAGTAGCGTTATTGAAAAATCTGTCGAGAAAACCAGTGAATCATCCTCTACATCATCAAGTTCGACGCCTGCTTCCTCTAGTTCAACTAGCACCTCATCAAGCTCTACCGAATCCTCGTCAACAAGTCCAGCCCAATCAGATGTCATCACAACTGAAAACAATGAGGAATTTAAAGCACTATTGCAGACTGATGATTCAAGCACCATAACAAATTTTATTCAAAAATATAAAGGTCAAATCATCGAATTTGATGGACACATAGCAGATATTACACACTATAAAAATTACAAAACAAAATTCGATATTCTTATTTATGGCGGAAATTACTTAGGAACAGAACAAGCGCCTTCGGGACCAAACTTTAAATTTGTAAATATAACAACAGTTTCTAACGCCGCTTTCAACTCTTTTAATGGCGAAAATATTTCTAAAGGACAAAATATACATATAAAAGCACAAATTGGAAACTATAACTCCACTCAAGAATTAGTCTATCTATCTCCAATTGAGGTTTCACCTCGATAATATAACGAATTATTTCAAATAATTTATTCAAAAAACTGAAGTCAGATTCTCTTCTGACCTCAGTTTTTTATTATTTAGCATAATCTACTGCACGAAGCTCGCGAATCACGGTTACCTTGATATTTCCTGGGTAATCGAGATTGTTTTCAATTTTCTCACGAACTTTGTGAGCCAAGATTGTGACTTTGTCGTCCTTAATTTGTCCTGGATTTACCATGATGCGGATTTCACGACCTGCTTGAAGGGCAAAGCTATTTTGTACCCCTTCAAAGCCGTTAGCAATTTCTTCCAAATCATGGAGACGCTTGATGTAGCTTTCAAGAGACTCACTACGAGCACCTGGACGGGCCGCACTCAAGGCATCTGCTGCAGCGACAATCACTGCAATGACGCTCTCAGCTTCAACATCTCCGTGGTGACTAGCAATCGTATTGACCACAACTGGATGTTCCTTGTACTTACGTGCCAATTCCATACCGATTTCAACGTGGCTACCCTCAACCTCGCGGTCAATAGCTTTCCCGATATCGTGAAGGAATCCAGCACGACGGGCAAGAGCCGCATTTTCACCAAGCTCACTCGCCATGATACCAGCCAACTTAGCCACCTCAATCGAATGGCGCAAGACATTTTGTCCATAAGAAGTACGGAACTGCAAACGTCCCATAATCTTCATCAAGTCTGGATGAAGGTTCGGCGCACCAATTTCATAGGCAGCAGCTTCACCATATTCACGGATCTTATTGTCAATCTCTTGACGGTTTTTCTCAACCAACTCTTCGATACGAGCTGGGTGGATACGACCATCTTTGAGCAACATTTCCATAGTCATACGGGCAATCTCACGACGAATCGGGTCAAATCCTGACAAGGTCACCACTTCTGGCGTATCGTCGATAATCACATCGACCCCTGTCAAACTTTCAAAGGTACGAATGTTACGACCTTCACGACCAATAATGCGTCCCTTCATAGTATCATCTGGCAGATGAACCGTTGAGTTTGTTGACTCTGCTACATATTCACCAGCGATACGTTGCATAGCTTGAACCAGGATGTCCTTGGCCATTTTGTCAGAACGTTCTTTGACCTCTTGCTCAGCTTCACGAATGCGGCTGGCAATCTCCTTAGTCAAGTTTTCTTCTGTCTGAGCCAAGATAATATCTCGTGCTTCTGCCTGAGACAGGGCACCAATACGCTCTAACTCTGCTTCTTTTTGTCTTTCGACTTCCTCTAATTGCTCTTCACGCGCATCAAGGTTTTTCGCTCTATCAGAAATACTTTGTTCTTTTTGTTCAAGTGTTTGTTCTTTACTCGTCAAATTGTCGTCCTTACGGTCGAGGCTAGTAGCTCTCTCAGTCAAACGACTTTCGATTTGTTTGAGTTCTTGACGTTCTGATTTGAATTCAGCGTCCACTTCTTCACGGTATTTTCTGGCTTCTTCTTTGGCCTCCAATAGTGCTTCTTTTTTAAGAGACTTGCTTTCACGTTTGGCTTCATTAACAAGTAAATCCGCTTCGCGCTCAGCTTGTCCACGTAAATTAGTTGCTTCTTGTTCAGCATTTAAAAGCATCAACTCTGCAGCTTCCTGAGATGATTTCATCTTAGCTGAGATGCTGACATATCCAATGACTAAACCAATGATGACGGCAAAAACAGCAATCGCAAGCGACATGATTTCCATGTTTTTACCTCATTTTATTGTTATTCCGAATGACATACATTCTTTTACATTCTACCATAAAAAAGTGATTTTCACAAACCTAAAATAGAATATGTTTTAGGGAATTTGGAATACGATTGCTAAAATAAACTTGTTATTTAAAAAGCCTACTTCGCAGTAGACTTAGTAATGATCTTTAAAGGACAAGAAAGCCACGCTATCTCCATCCATCATATAAATCAAGCGATTTTCTGCGTCGATACGACGTGACCAGGCTCCTTGGTAGTCATACTTGAGGGGTTCTGGCTTACCTATTCCTGTAAAGGGATCACGTTGAATATCCTTGATTAGTTTATTGATTCTTTTTAACGTTTTCTTGTCCTGAGTTTGCCAGTAGCAATAATCTGTCCACGCATCTTCTGTAAACTTGAGTAGCATTCATCACTCCTCAATAACATGGACTTGAGTGCTTCCAGCACGAACTTGAGCCATTCCTCGCAAAACCTTGTCTGATAACTCCTTATTTTGAGCGATTCTCAGTGTTTCCTGAATACTGTCCCATTCGCTCTTTGAAAGAACTACAATGTCCTCATCTGGATTTTTATTAACCACCGTTAAAGGCTCAAATTCATCATTGACCTTCTTCATGTAGTCTTTTAAATGATTTCGGAATGTTGAGTAAAGAACTGCTTCCATAACCATACCTCGTTTTACCTCTTTTCCACTATTATACACGAAAAGAAAGAAATTGTCAGAAACTTGTACAAGATTTTCTTTTCTATCTATTTATTCGTAAAAAATCTCAAAAAGCCTACCTTGCAGTAGACTTAGTTTCTTTCTATTCTTATCGGCACCTTACCAAAATTCTGCTCTGCTATACTTGGTTTTCCCAGTTGATAAATCTGGTCTGCCTTTTGAGTCATAGCATCCCAAGGTTCTTTGCCAATTCTACTGACTAGATTGACCTGCCCTTTCAGAGACTTAAGGTGTTGTCTGCCTTTTTCGGTAAATCCAAGAACATGAATGGCTTCTGGCAAGTCACTTTCTCTATCCTGCACCAAGATATAGGTCAAGAGGCGTCTAACACGCGCCTTAGTATACCGCTTGGTCGCAACAGCCTCGGCCAATTCTTCTACAGACTGAGCTGTCTTGATAGCATCCTTGATGCGCACAGCCATTTCTTGATTGACCTGATAGATGGTAGTTAGGTCTGGATTGGACAAGATTTGATAGCGCAGCAAGGGAAAATAATCTTCCCAGCTCACCTTACTAGCCTGCTCAAAGAGGGCAACAGAAGGCATAAAGCGTTTTAAAAAATCTTGGTCTAACTGATGCTGACGGAGGGCTGTCGCCGAAGCAAAGGCCACATTCTTGTCCACAGAATGATAACCTGCCCCCTGACGCTGAATCGGATGGAGTTTGATGTTGCGTCCCGCTACTGCCTTAGCATAAGCAAGCGCAAGAACATGATTGGGTGTGTTTCCCGAAAAATCAAGACCTGCAAATTCCTTCCACATGGCTTGGGTTTTCTGGGGATAGGAAAGGGAATCAGGCAGATTTTCCACAAATTTCTCCATCTCAGCCCCCAGCTCTGTGTATAAGTCAGCGATTTTTTGATAATCTAGAACTTCTTCTGTCCCAAAAGCTAGAGTATCAATCCCCAAACGCGCCAAGATATCCACAGCTCCTTGACCAAAGAAATCTGCTGCCTGAACACTGACTAAAAAAGGCAACTCTACTACCAAATCTGCTCCATTTTCCAGTGCCATCTGGGCCCGAGTCCACTTATCTACAATGGCTGGTTCTCCACGCTGCATGAAATTCCCAGACATAGCCACGATTTTCAGCCCCTCAACCTGTTCCAGCAGGTATTTATGCCCATTATGAAAAGGATTAAACTCCACGATAATACCTGTGATAGTCATAGACTTCTCCTACTTCTGCGCCACAAAAAACCAACGGGTGCTGGTTGCTGTTGGCTCCTTGTCCTCAAAGTCCGCATAGAGTTTAAAAGACTTGAAACCAGCCTGTTCCAGCAAAATATCATAGGTCAAGACTTCATAGGTCCGCTCCTCATGCACTTCATCGTGGCGACTAAAGGAACCGTCCGCCTCCTTGATAAAGAAAGTCAGCTCATGGACGATGGAGTGAGGCGCTTCATCCTCATAGGTATCCCAGAGCATAGCAAAATCTTCCGCATTTTCATGGTAGGAATAACCCGGGAATACTTCATCTGTCTGGTAGGTCGAGTGCACGTCAAAGATAAATACACCATCTTCGTTGAGGGAATTATAGACTTCTTTAAAAACGTCCCCTACTTCCACCTCATCCTGCATATAGCAGATAGAGTCCGAATAACACGTGACAAAGTCGTATTGACCTGCCTTGGACAAATCCAGCATATTGCCTTCTATAAAGGCAATCTTTTGCTTGGAGGAAGTTGCTCTATTTTCCGCAATTTTCAACATATCCCCACTCAAGTCAAGTCCAGTTACATCAAAACCAGCTTGAGAGAAGCGCACAGATTGAATTCCTGTCCCACAAGCCAGTTCCAAGAGTTTCTTTCTCTCCTTGGTCTTAGGCAAATGACGCAGAGAAAAATCCGTCCATTTATCGTACAAACTATCATCCATCACTGCATCGTAAACAGCCGCAAAGGTTTCATAAGTTGCCATAATCATGATACCAAGAGCCTCCATGGCAAACACCACTCGCTCTTTACCTTTCCATCAATTTTCTAAAATAAGCAAAGAAACCCAGTTGACTACAACTGAGTTTATCTTCTAAGCAAGGGCTTCTGAAATATCTACTGAATCCGCCTCATGCCATAGTTTTTCTAGGTTATAGTGGGCACGCATTTCTTCTGAGAAGATATGCACAACGACAGCACCGAGGTCCAGCAAGACCCAACCTCCAGCCGCATCGCCTTCGACATGGCTTCCTTTAAAACCTGCTTCCGCTACTTTTTCACGGATATTATCAGCGATAGCGTCCAACTGACGGCTATTCATTGAGCTAGTGATGACAAAGTAATCCGTCACGCTAGTCAAATCTTGTACATCAAGTGCGAGGATATCCTCTGCACGTTTCTCATCAGCCGCTTTCACGACTAGTTCTAGTAATTCTTTTTCGTTCATTTAGTCCTCTTTCAAATAGTGCACAAAGGCGTTATAGGTTTCAAGGGTTTGGGGATAGATGGGGAATCCCTGATGAGCCAGATGTTCCACGGTACGAGCTGTCTCATAAGCTACTGCCTTATTAAGTGATAGACTTGCAATCTCACGTGCCACATCCACTCCTGGAAAGGCACGATTGTGCTCGATATAGTCTGCGACATAGATAACCTTATCTATGTCGGTCATCTGATCAGCTCCGACTGTATGGATTTCAATGGCTCGCAGGATTTCAGGATCATGCAAATCCAAATCTTCCTGAATCTTGTAGATGCCAACCATACCATGCCAGACATTATTACCCCAATTTTTGAGGTCAGGGTCTAGCTGATAACGGTCAATCAAGTCCAAAAATTCCTGATCTGACAGCTTCTTAGCGTAGTCATGAAGAAGGCCTGCTAGTCCTGCTTTCTCAGTATCGACTCCAAATCGCTGAGCCAGTTCTATGGCTGCACGCTCCACACCCAAGCAATGGGTTAACCGTTTCTCGGGTAGAAGCTCTGCCATTTTTTCCAACAAAGCCTCACGGGAACAGTTAATATAGTCTTGATAGGCCATCAGTAAAGCCCCTCTTTCTCGATGTAGTCTAGCACAGGCTGAGGCAGGAGAAAGTTAGGTTTCCGACCTTGGGCAAGGAAGTCACGCACCATGCTAGACGAGATATCCATGAGAGGCACATCCACCCAGATAACTGGGTAAGAAGTCCCTGCCTTGTAGCGTGGGCGCTGAACCCCTACAAACTGAACCATGTCTACCAGCTCATCAATTCGGTACCATTTAGGCAGATAGTCCACCATGTCGGCACCGATGATAAAGTAATAATCCGTATCTGGATGTTGCTCTGTCAAAATCTTCATGGTGTCATAGGTGTAAGAAATACCCTTGCGCTCCAACTCAATGGTTTCAATGGCTAGTCCTTCAATCCCCTCAATAGCCAACTCAAGCATCTTGAGACGATGGTATTCAGGGATTGTTTCCTTTTTATCTACATGAGGAGGTTGGTATTCAGGCATGAGCAGAACCTGATCTAGTCCCAACTGTTGCCGTACTTGGTCCGCAACGATCAGATGGGCATTGTGAACAGGGTTAAAATTTCCCCCTAAAATCCCAACTTGTTTGCGTTTTTTCTCCTTGATTTCTGGCTCCAACTCTACCTTAGTAAAGGGGGTCAATAATTCGATTGCCATAGGCTAGTCTCCTTTATTTCTCTGTAAAAACAGTTATTTGGAGTAGTTTTTTTAGATTTCTTTGACTTTCTTAGAAATCTTGCGATTTTCTTTCTTGCTAGATTGTTTAAACAAAATCAAGATGCGTCCGATTTTTTGGACTGTATCCACACCGATTTCTTCTTCCAAGATTTCAGCTACTTCATGGATGTTTTCATCTGTGTTTTGCAAGAGAGTGACTTTAATCAATTCGCGGGCATCAAGAGCCTGACGGACGCTGGTTTTGATTTGGTCGTTGAGACCATTTTTCCCGATTTGGATGATGGGTTTGAGGGTGTGTGCCTGACTGTTGAGAAAGGCACGTTGTTTTGATGTTAATGACATAATTTCTTTAAAAGAGTTTCTTTTTATACTTTTCTGAAGTGGTGACGGACGTCAGCAAAGTCCTTCGGACTTTCATGACTAAAATTTGAGCCTAAGGTCTCAAATTTTCCGCAGTTGGTACAATCACTTGTACCAACTGACACCACAGTGAAAAGTATTCGCTGTGAGCTCGCAGGGCTCGCACGAATTTAGACAACCCTTTCCTTTCTGTGTTTAAATAATGGCTTTTCGTGTGACGACTGCGACGCCTTCTGGTGCCCAGACGGCGACTTTTGCGGTGCCTGTTACGCGGATCCAGCCTAGTCCTGAGATGACTAGGTCTGTCTTATCCTTGATGTTAAATACATGTTGGACTAGTTTTGGAAAATCTTCCTTTTCCTTGCTATTTGGTGGTGTCAGGAGGGTTCCTAGGTGCTTGTCATAGAAAGCACTAGCGCCTTCAAGCTTGGTTCGGTGGAGTTTGAGTTCATTGTCAAAGAAAGCTGTGAAACCTTGCTTTTCACCTGTAATAAAGTCAAATCGTCCGAGACCGCCTAGAAACAGGGTTTGTTCAGGATTGAGCTGATAGGTTTTGGGCTTGATTTCCTTTTTAGGGCTGACATACTTGAGATTTTTAGCCGTCAAGTAATGGGCCATTTGGTGACGATGGATGATTCCCGGCGTATCGTAAATATAAGATCCGTCGTCAAGCGGAATCTCAATCTTGTCCAAGGTTGTCCCTGGGAAGCGCGAAGTAGTAATGACATTTTGGTCACCCGTTATTTCTTGGATAATGGCATTGATTAGAGTTGATTTTCCAACGTTGGTTACACCAACGACATATACATCGCGTCCCTTACGGTAATGCTCGATTTTGTCAATGACTTCCTTAATCGCATGCTTGTTTTGGGCTGAAGTTAGGACGACATCAACTGGACGAAGACCTTCTTCGTGGGCACGCTCCATGAGCCACTGGCTAATCTTGCCTGGTTTAACAGACTTGGGCAAGATATCTTTTTTATTTCCCACCAAGAGGACATCATTACCCGATACAAAACGTGGCAAGCCTGGGATAACAGAGCCATTAAAATCAAAGATATCAATGACATTGACCACTAAGGCATCACTGTCTCCTACCTCGTGCAAGAGCTTGAGGAAATCATCGTCCGTCAACTGGACATCTGTGATTTCATTGTAGTGGCGGAGACGGAAACAACGTTGACAATAGACTTCGCCAGTCTCCAAACCTTTTTCAAGTGCCGACTGGGGGGTAAATCCAAGACCAGCCTTGTCTGTTGTCTGAATGGTTGCTCCACAACCAATACAGAGAATTTCTTCCATAGTTAAATTCCTTTTTTATATGTGATTGGTCCGTACTTTTCAGTGATTTTTCGCATGACATGACGCTCGCGAGCTCGGTTAATCTGCGTTTTGATCGAGTCGTGTTGGACCAAGGGTTTGACTAAAATCGAGCGAATGCCAGCACGGTGGGCTGCTCGTATATCTGTCATGAGCTGGTCGCCAACCATGACCACTTCACTTTTCTCATAGTGAAATTCCTTCATGGCACGGTCTATTCCAAATGTGAAAGGCTTCAGAGCCCAATAAACGTAGTCAATCCCAAACTTTTCAACTGCCCGTTGAACCCGTTTTTTCGTGTTATTTGAGACTACGATAATGCGAATACCCGCGTCCCGAAGGTCATGTAGCCATTGTTTCATCTCTGGCGTACCATCAGGATTGTTCCAAGCAATGAGAGTATTGTCCAAATCGACCAAAACAGCCTTGATTCCCTGCGCCTGCAGGCTTGGGACTGTCAGATCATAGACTGCTTCCACAGCAAAATCTGGCATGTAATTTTCAATCGCCATTCTGGCTCCTTTTCTTAACTTTTTTTCGCAATTTTCCTCAATAATAATGACAAAACAATCCATAAACCTGCACTGGCTAAACTGATGTAGAGCCAAGCATGGGGCTCATCTGTTAAAGGTAGGGGAACATTCATTCCGAAAAAGCCTGTCACAACTGCTAAAACTGCTAGCAAGACTGAAATGATAGTCAAGGTTGTCAAATTATCATTCAGGTTGTTGTTTAGGATGTTGTTGTAAGATGCTGATAGTTGTTGGAGGACTTGAGAAATCAAGTCTGTCATGGATACCAGCTGATGAGCCTCAATCATGGCATCATCAAACTGCTCTCTCTCAATCTCGTTAAAACTGCGATAGAGGGCATGCCCTTGGATATGTTCCAGCAACATGCGATTTTGCTTGGCAGCCGCAGTGAGGTAAACCATACCAGTCTCCAAGTCAGACAGGGCAAAGAGGTTTTTCTTAGTCGTCCGTTGACGCAAGAGTCCATTAACCTCATCCTTACTCTTGTCCATCTGCTCGATGACAGGATAGTAGGCATTGCTGATGATTTCCAGACTGGCAAAGAGAAACTTGTAAATCGAAAGCGTGTCATGACTATCCAGATAACGGGTCATCTGTTCAATGACATAGGCGTTCTTGGTATTACTAATGGTAATCAGGCGACGATGTTCCACGATAAAGGTCATGGGAAAGGCTTCGTAGTAGGCCTTATCCTT
This sequence comes from Streptococcus sp. k-163, assembly GCF_013277555.1. Taxonomy (GTDB): domain Bacteria; phylum Bacillota; class Bacilli; order Lactobacillales; family Streptococcaceae; genus Streptococcus. Next base: position 85,505 of record NZ_VMND01000007.1, read on the forward strand.
TTTCAAGTTCAAGACATTGTAGATAAAAGTCACAGTCCCATTTTCACGGTGGTAATCCATGTGGGCGCGCTCATTTCTATCCAATGCGTATTCAATGGTTTCCTTGTCCAAACCGTAGATTTCAGAAAGGTCCTCTAGTTTTTTCAACTTGTCCAAATCTAGGTTAATCCAGGTACAACCATTGCCCAACTGTTTTTCTAAAAACATCTTTTCTCCTTTACCAAACTCTTTCTATTGTACCATAAATCTGCTAAAATTTCAGGCCTGGTCTGTCCGAGAGAAATTGCTGACAACGGTGATATTGCGATTGGGAACGAAGTGCAGAACCTGGTCTTCTCCTCTGAGTTGCGTTGTTCGAATGCCGACGCTGACGACCTTGCCCGATACAGTAATAGGACCATTTGTCAGAACGACCTCATCTCCCACATCCAGTTGACGCTCAAAAAGGATGAAAAAACCATTGATGACATCAGACAGAAAGCCTTGGGCTCCCATCCCAATAGCCACCCCAGCAATCCCAGCACCTGCCAGCAAACTCGAAACTGGCAAACCTAAAATCGACAAAATGCAGTAGAGTAAAAAGAAATAAAGGGTATAATTAAACATATTTTCTAACAGACGTGAGATGGTTTTCTGACGTCCGACATCATGACGAGACATTTTTAGAGAAGGTTTAACAATTCTCTGCACCATGGTATGGAGCAATTTTTTAGCTATATAGAAGAGTAAAAATAAGAATAAAAGAGAAAGTAACTTGGTTAAGATATTCTCGATAATCGCTGTAACATCAAGCTTATTGAGATAGGTTTGAATAAATTCTTGCATAGAAAACTCCTTTCATTCATTATACCATACTTTCATAAAGTGTCAGTCTCCATAAATTTTCAAAAATAATAACAAAAATAGACAGAAAATTCTTGATTTTACTTAATATTTATACTATAATCATAAACATTACACAACAAAGGAGATTGTTATGAAAAAATTCATTCATGCTTGGAATAAGGCAAGCCTGATCAAACGTATTTTGATTGGCATGCTTGTCGGAGGAATCCTTGGACTGACATTTCCTACTGTTTCAGGAATTGGTCTACTCGGAGATCTCTTTGTTGGTGGTCTCAAAGCCATCGCACCTATTCTAGTCTTTGCCCTCGTTGCCAATGCTCTTTCCCAACATCACAAGGGACAAGATAGCAATATGAAAACTGTTATCTTCCTTTATTTAGTGGGAACCTTTGCAGCGGCGCTTGTTGCTGTCCTAGCAAGTTTCATCGTTCCAGTTGAAATTACCTTGAATAGTGCCAATACAGAAATCGCACCACCAGATGGAATTGGCCAGGTCCTCAGTAACCTCTTGCTCAAACTGGTTGACAATCCAGTCAATGCCCTCGTTACTGCTAACTACATCGGTATCCTATCTTGGGCAGTTGTTTTCGGGATTGCTATGAGAGAGGCAAGTAAAAACAGTAAAGAATTGCTGAAAACCATGGCTGATGTGACTTCTAAGATTGTCGAATGGATCATTAACCTAGCTCCATTTGGAATCCTTGGCCTTGTCTTTAAAACCATTTCTGATAAGGGAATCGGAAGTCTAGCTAACTATGGAATCTTGCTTGCCCTCTTGGTGACAACCATGTTCTTTGTGGCCCTAGTAGTCAATCCATTGATTGCCTTTCTCTTTATGAAGAGAAATCCTTATCCCCTCGTTTGGAAATGTTTGCGTGTCAGCGGTGTAACAGCCTTCTTCACTCGTAGTTCTGCGGCTAACATCCCTGTCAACATGAAACTCTGTCATGACCTTGGACTCAACACAGATACCTATTCTGTTTCTATCCCACTTGGTTCTACTATCAACATGGCAGGAGCAGCCATTACTATTAACGTTTTGACCCTTGCTGCAGTTAACACACTTGGAATTCCTGTTGACTTTGCTACAGCCTTTGTCCTCAGTGTGGTAGCAGCTATCTCTGCCTGTGGTGCTTCTGGTATTGCCGGAGGATCCCTCCTTCTTATCCCAGTTGCTTGTAGCCTTTTTGGTATTTCTAACGATATTGCCATGCAAGTTGTCGGAGTTGGATTTGTGATTGGGGTCATCCAAGACTCATGTGAAACAGCCCTCAACTCTTCTACAGATGTCCTCTTTACCGCCGTTGCTGAATACGCAGCAGCCCGTAAAAAATAACTCATAAAGGCAAGCCTACTCAGGTCTTGTCTTTTACGCTTTTATTCTAATTTATTAGGAAATTCTTATGTCTATTAGCCAACGTACGACCAAACTCATCTTAGCTACCTGTCTTGCCTGCCTTCTTGCTTATTTTCTCAATCTTTCCTCAGCAGTTTCGGCCGGAATCATCGCTCTCTTGAGCCTATCTGATACGCGTAGAAGTACTTTAAAACTGGCTCGCAATCGTCTTTTTTCCATGCTTCTAGCTCTGGCGATTGGTGTTTTGGCTTTTCACTTGAGCGGATTTCATATCTGGAGCCTTGGCCTCTATCTTGCCCTATACGTTCCCCTGGCCTACAGGATGGGCTGGGAAATTGGCATCACACCAAGTAGCGTTTTGGTTAGCCACCTCTTGGTTCAAGAGTCAAGCTCTCTAGACCTTCTAGTCAATGAATTCCTTCTCTTTGCTATCGGTACAGGATTTGCCTTACTTGTAAATCTCTATATGCCTTCACGTGAAGAGGAAATCCAGCACTACCACACGCTGGTTGAAGAAAAGTTAAAAGATATCCTCCAGCGCTTCAAATATTATTTATCCAGAGGGGATGGACGCAACCGAGCACAGCTGGTAGATGAATTAGACTCCCTTTTGGAAGAAGCCATCAGACTGGTCTATTTGGATCATTCTGACCACCTCTTTCATCAGACCGACTACCATATCCACTATTTTGAGATGAGACAGCGACAAAGCCGTATCCTGCGAAATATGGCCCAGCAAATCAACACCTGTCACCTAGCTGCCAGTGAAAGTCTAATTTTGGCCCAACTCTTTTCAAAAATTGCCGGTCAACTGAGCCAGACCAATCCTGCTTCTGATTTACTGGATGAAATTGAACGCTATCTAGAAGTCTTTCGGAACCGCAGTCTACCCAAGACAAGAGAAGAATTTGAAACCCGTGCCACGCTTCTCCAACTCCTACGCGAAGCCAAAACCTTCATCCAAGTAAAAGTTGATTTTTACCATAAATATTGACAGTAAAAAAGAAAACTTCAGACCAATCACAAAAGGTGAATATCTGAAGTTTTCTTTTATTTGTAAGTTATCACCATAAAGGTTAGTAATAGGACGAATAAGGCCAAACTCACCAATAAAGTAAGCACCTTTACCAAAGTATTGCTCTGCCAGTAACTTGGTTTACCAATATTACTGGTGGCATCCATGGAAAAGAGTTGATTTTGACGGGGTTGTATGGTTACCAATACAATCAAAGCAAGAGATAGGATAATAGCTAAAACAATCAGTATTTCAATCATAGACCTACCTCAAAATTCCCAGCAAAGTAAAGATCAAACCAATCAGAATCATCAAACCCAGTAAGAGTGAAAAAGTTTTACTAATCTTTTCCCCTCGGGTTTCTTTTTCCTTCTTGATGGGTTTTTGTTTCAACTCTTCCATGCGACCTTCAACGTCTTTGTAAAATAAATCTTCGTCTGACATGTTAGCCTCCTAAAACAGTTTGCATGGTTTCCCGATATCGCACCAAGTCAACATAATTTGCATGTTGTCCTTGTTTGCCAAGTGCCTGACGCATTTGCTCAACATCTGAAAGAGCCAGTTTAATGGTCTCAACCAAAGCAGAAGCTTCACTACTTTCAAATAGATGATCAGGAGCGATATAGAGTCTATTGTGTACCGTTTGGTTAAATCCAAGAATCAAGAGATTATGTTCAAAGGCCTGACGCACCGCCTGCAACAACTCATTGCTGTGGTTTATATCCAAGTAAATATCCGACAGTTGATACAGCTCCTGAATCTTCTGTGGACTAGCGTTCTGATAAAGGACCACATTAGGATAGCGAAGCATGTCTAAGAGCTTAGAAGACATCTCTGTCACCGCTGCGATACGGAAGGTAACATCAGGCAAGGCTTCTACGATTGCTTCTACTTGCTCAATCTGATCTGAATTAGTCAAGATTAAGGTATCTCGTCTTAGGAAATTATCACGTTTGAACTGATAATGGTAACCCAAGTGCACAAACTGATCATGGTATTTCTCGTCAGTCAACTCTAAAGCACGTTCATAAGTCGCCTTATTGGGAATGATGATTTTCTTAGTACGCACATCATCACTTTCCAAAATCAACTGCATATTGCCTGGAATGGTATCATAGAGAGGTTCCTGCCAAACCAAAACATCTGAGCCAGACTTATCTGGATGATGGAAGGAAACCAAGAAAGGAGTCGCTAAGGTATTAAAGATAAGCTGATGACTATCCAATCCTAAATCTTGCAAAAAGAAGATTATAAATTCAACCTTATTTGCAAAGTAACGCATGGACTGACCAGGCAAAGTCAATAAGATATCACCCGTCACATGGTTTTCAAGTAAAACTTGTTGACTATTGACATCTTGGTAAACTGTCATAATCGGCTCACTATCTGCGCTATAGGTCGTTGTAGCAAAGCAAGCACCAAAGCGATTATAATGATCAACCTGACGTACTCGACCTTCTAGATCTTTCCAGTCTACTTGCTTAACCAAACGAGCCTGCAAACCATCAGCATAATGAATGACGGCTCTCTCCTCTGTCATATCTTCAATACGAGCAGACTGATTATTTCCTGAAATTTCCCAAAAAGCTGGAACAGGAACTTGGTTAAAATAAAGAGGTTTTCCCTTTTCATATCCTAGATAATAAGTAAAAGGAGAGACCAGACCATCAGGAAGAAAACCATCTGCATCGATGACTACTCCAAGTTGAGAAAGACCAGTAGCGACTAAACTTTCATGTAAATCTCGACTTTCCTGACTATAACGATCATAAAGTTCAATCATGGAGCACCTCCTCTACTGTTTTCTTCCACTTTTCTAAAATTTCTTCTGTTAAGAAGCCTTCTGCAATTTGGTAAGAATGGGCACGCATGGCTTCCAAACGATTTTCTTGATACACTTGGCAAATCTTAGCTGCATAAGCTTTCTTGATTTCATCCTCCACATGGTCAGATGAGCTTGGAATCAAGTAGCCATTTTTACCGTCTTCAATGAAAGTTTGATTTCCATATGGAACATCAAAACCGATTAAGGGTAGACCTGAACCAATTGCTTCCATCAAGGTCAAACCAAATCCTTCGCTAGTAGAAGCCGTCAAGTAAACCTCATACTGGCTATAAATCTGCGAAAGTTCCTCATGCCCCTTGAGCTGTATATAATCCTCAGCCTGATGAGTTGCAATAATGTCTCTAAGCAGAGAATCTTCTCCACCACTACCATAAATATCAAAGGTTAGTTCAGGTATTTCCTTACGAGCTTCAATGACCGCCTTGACCAACCAGTCAATGTGTTTTTCTTTGGCAAGACGTGAAGCGGTAATCAATGAAAATGGCTTACGTCCTTGACTTGACTCGGTCAAGGAATCAATACTTCCTACAGGAATGGTAACAACCTTTGGTTGGTGCTGGGTGTATTTGGCAAATTGCTCTTGCAGAACTTCTCTCTGCTTATCAGTTGATACGATAAAGAAGTCAACCTTATCTGCATTTGTAAACTGATAGTCATAGTAGTTGTTCCAAAGGATATAGTCCTCATTTGTAGCATTTTCACTATAATGCTCCGCATGAACAACTACCGCTAAATGCGCTGCTTGTGCTTCCTCAAAAACAATCTGTCCAATGCCTGTCTCCCTATCAAGAATGACCAAATCAGACTTATTCAAATTCAAGGATTTCATAAAGGCACGCATGAAGGCTTGTTTCCCATATAAAATCTTATCCTTGAAACGATAAACTTCTTCCTTCCCTTGATTCATCAAGATATCATAGGCCGGAGTTCCGTCTTCATTGTAAAAAGTTCGTTGGTATAGGACTGCAACATTGTCCTTGGGAGCAAAATACTCGCTACAATAACGCGTATAAGAAAAGTAATCCTTACGAATCAGTTTTCCTTTAAAGACATATTCCGCGTGTTGAACCAAGTCCTTGTCCTCATCTACCAAATAACAGGTTACAAACTTATCTTGATCAGAAAAGAAGACACGCAAGACCTTACCATTTTTTTCTCTGTGACTTTCTTCACCACCGAAATAAGCCAGGACATCATCCACTGTCACGCTAGTCGGTGCAATCTTTATGTCTGTAAAATGATTATAAAGCCAGATCACCTGATCATCATCAAAACCAATATTAGATGTTAAGTGCTGAATGTTATCAGCTAAAATCATATCCGTAAAGATAAACTTAGAGGACAAATTTAATTTCCGAAAAACACCCGCACGATAGGCTTGGGCATATTCAACACCACTGCTGGCCCAACCAATTCCTAAATTTATGTTATAAATTGTCATATATTCTCCTCTTATGGGAAATGAGTCATAATTTCACCTTTAGAAGTAACTTCAACAAGTCCCATCAAAAGATTACGTACCATATCAGACCGAATCTGTTCTTTCATGGCTTCAAAACCTGCGTAGGCTTCTTGATAGTACTCTACGATCGGGTTTTTCTGACTAGCAGACTGGCCACCGATAGCCATCGATAACTGTTGGAGATAGTCTACCTGCTCTACCCAGTTGTCATCAATAGCCTTGAGCATAGAAAGTCGTAAATACTGTTCATACAGACCATGCTGATCAAGTAATTCTTTCTTTTCAGAAAGTTCTTTATCAATCACCTGCTTCATAAAGCTACGAACTGCGATTTTGTCAGTCACATTTACATAGTCTGGAACTTCTTTAATATGGAAACTAATATTGGTCACAATGAAGTGGAAGAGTAGTTCTCGGCTTTCATAGTCTGAAGAAGTCACTTGATCTATGTAGCTAGCAATGATTTCATCAACAACATCTTCTAAGTCACGAGAACCATCTATTAGACGATTACGCTCCTTATAAATCATATCCCGTTGAATATTCATACTCTCCGCATATTCTAGTGTCTGACGACGCGCCGTACGTCCAGCACTATCACTAGCATGCTGAGCCTTTTCTACTAGCTTACGATATTTACGACCTTTCAGTACTTCCGGTTGAGTCATATCTTTAACTTGGTAGTCTTTATACTTTTTATGCACCCAAGATGGGCCAAATTTCTTGATAACATCGTCCTCTAAAGATACAAAAAACTTACTCATACCAGGATCTCCCTGACGACCAGAACGGCCACGAATTTGCAGGTCAATGCGTTGACTTTCCATCCTCTCCGTTCCAATAACAATCAAGCCCCCAAGCTCTGCTACTCCTTTACCTAGCTTAATATCCGTACCACGTCCTGCCATAGAGGTAGCCACTGTCACAGCCCCCATCTGACCTGACTCGGAGATGATTTGGGCCTCACGCGCCGCATTATTAGCGTTTAGAACATTATGAGCAATCCCTTCACGAAGCAAGAGTGATGAATAAAGCTGAGACATTTCAACTGAGCCTACAAAAACGAGCAAGGGATTTCCCTTAGCATGGTATTCCTTAATGTACTCCAAGGAAGCATACACTTTTTCAGGTAAAGTGATATATAGATTATCTGGATAGTCAATCCGTTGTCTAGGACGATTGGTTGGAATGCGCACTACAGACATATTGTAGGTTTCAATAAACTCTTTTTCTGCAACCTTACCTGTACCTGTCATCCCGGATATCTTATTGAACATTTTAAAAAGACTCTGATAGGTGATAGAAGCCATAGCCCTTGTTTCTGGAGATAATTTGACATGTTCCTTTGCCTCAATGGCCTGATGAAGACCTCCTTGAAGTTTAGTTTGTTCCAACAAACGACCTGTTCCCTTATCTACCAGTACCATTTCGTTCCCACGAATGACATAGTCCTTGTCTTTGGTAAAGAGTTTATGGGCTCGAATCGCATACACTAAATGACGAGCAAAGACCGCATGTTCTTCCTTATAAAAATGATCTATTCCTAAGAAACTTTCAGCAGCCTTAGCCCCCTTGGTAGTGAGCCAGATTTCATCCTTCTCCTCTTTAAAGATATAGTCCTCCCCTTCTACCAAAGTCGTTACCAGCGTGTCAATAATACCGTAGTGATTAGACTGAACACGCGGGGCTCCGGCAATGATCAGAGGTGTCTGAGAACTGTCCAATAGAATATCATCAATCTCGTCAATAATGACGTAATCAAATGGTCGTAAAAATTTTCCTTCCTCATTTGAGGCTAGATTATCATTTAAATAATCAAAACCTAAATTACTATTAGTTGTATAAATGATATCGGATGCATAAATTCTTTTTTTCTCTTCTGACGTCAATTCCTCTTTAGGATCATCTGTAAAAGGTACCCCAATTGTCAATCCTAAGAAACGGTAAACTTGTCCCATCTCTTCAGCATCGCGTTTAGCTAGATAGTCATTGGTGGTAATCAGCATGGTTCCTTTTCCTGTCAGGGCATTGAGATAAACAGGCATAGTAGCTGTCAAGGTTTTTCCCTCACCTGTATTCATCTCAGCGACATTTCCCTGATGGATAACAATTCCTCCCATGACTTGGACATCATAGGGAAACATGCCCAATACACGTTTATCCGCTTCACGAACAACTGCAAACGCTTCTACCAATAGGTCGTCAAGAGTTTCACCCTCAGCAAGACGTTGACGAAACTCCACTGTTTTTGCCGCTAGTTCTTGGTCTGATAAAGACTTCATCGTTCCTTTAAGGGCATTAATCTTCTTTAAAATTCTTTTGACTTTACGAAGTTGGAAATCTTGATATAAACCTTTAAACACGATTCATCTCCTTAATAGAAAAAGAATAGAAATCCAAGGACTCAAAACCAGCACTTAGAAGGGAAACTTGGTAGGTATAGGTATCATCAGGATAAGTAAAATCAAAGACTTTCATTTTTTCAATTTTCTCTTCAATCACATCTCCGTATCTATCAAAAAAGGCAATCTTTGTATAAACTCCATTTGTAGGTTGGCATTCAAAATTCATGCATAATTGATAATCGTGATTTCTTTTTAACAAAGGGAGGCTAGGCTGAGTACGAGCAGCCTGGTAATTGACATTAGAAAACCATGTTTTTAAGATTTCTCCTGATGTCACTAAGGGATTATATAGACTAATATGTTTGTCTTCATAATAGGTTACCTTACTACCATACATAAATGTCCCCCCTACTTCGCCCCACTTAATGTCTGTTCTCTGATTGATAATCATTTGTCCAACCTTCCAAAATCTGATTTCAAAATCATACGGTAAAAATGTAGAAACCAAGCAACATTGGTATCTGTATCATCATTATGTCGTCCATCTGTACCTTTAGACAAAATCTTAGCCCCTGTATGGCAAAGATGTTCTACTAACTGATCGTAGGCTTTGCTGTCCATATCTTCATCCTTCATATAGGACAAACCAAAAATTGTCTGGGTGAAATCAGCCTTTTTAAAAGCATTCCAAAAAGTTTGATCCAGATCTTCCATATGCTGGGGACTAACTCCGCCCGTCTGATGTCTCAGTACATCAAATCCTGTATTAAATACTCCTGGTGCCTCTAAACGCCCTCGTCTTGCAATAGTCCCAATGTTAGCTAGTGGCTTCCCGACAATAACTGCACGCGGTTCAAAAGTGGCTCCATAGTAGAGCGATGGAAAAGTTCCCATTGATAAGCCTGATAAAATTAAATCTTTAGATGTCAAACCAAGATAATCCAAATAATATTGAATGGTTTCCTTAATCTTATTCTCTAATCCTTCACTACCTAAGTAAAAGGCTCCACCCACAAGACGAGGATCCGAAAATAGAAGAAATGGACATCCTAAATTTTTCATCATAAAATATCCTTCAAATCCCTCAGCTGGACGAAAACCTGAAAAGTAAACAGCTAAAGGTGGCTTAAAATCACCTGGATGGAAAAAGTAATTAATTTCATCTCGATTTTCGTCATGTAATATGTTACCACCAAGGACAAATTTCCCAAACTGTTTTCGGCTCCAACGTTGGTGAAGATTCCCTAACTGGAGTTTGCCTTCACCACGTCCTTCAATCGATATATATATCAAATAATTAGCCTCTTTACTATCCATAATTATAGCTTTTTCTAAATCAGCTTCTAAATAAACTTCCTCTTCAAAAAATTCATCCACTGAACCATTCCATATCTTGCGAATCACCAACCTAAACTCAAAATTTCCTTGTTTTTTGTACTCTAACCATAGTTCTATGGGTAAGTTTTTATCGACCATAAAATTATAGGACCAGTAAGCTAGTTGTTGGAAATCCTCTCCAAAATTCCCTTCTAGAGTCACGTGTTCAAATCCTTGATAAGAAATAGAACCTTTAAAGGAGGGATGAATTTGGATACCAGATGGAAATAGTTTATCACCGTAACCTCCACCAAAGAGAGAAGTGGACAAATCATTGACTAATTGCTGAGGATCTGAGAAGTCTATAGCCTGAGCACACCTCTGCTTTAACAAATCAAAAATAACCGAATCGGACGTCTTAAACTCTTGATCATAAAAAAGAGTGTAAGGCTCAATATGATGAATAAAAGGCAGTAAATCAGATAAATACTGTCCATCCTCTATTAAGATAGCATGAAAACTGGTTATCCCTTCCATTTCCATCATTTTACGAAGGGCTAGCGGTGAGTTGGGACAGAAGTAATACCAATCCATGTTTTCAGGAATTTCATAATGATGAGCCCAATTATCAATCCCTATCTGTAGGATCTTATAATCCTTTGACATCTGTAACCTCCTCAATCCAGTGATGCAACTTATCTAAGAATCGTTGTCCAGTATGCTCCTTGATTTTATCAATAGAGTATACTAATGCTTGGTTCCATTCTTTCAGTTTATCTGTATAGTAATGTGCCGCCTTGGAAAATTCGGTCACATCTGAAATCAAATAACCATTTTTCAAATGTTCCACATAGACGGTTTCGACCTGATTAATCTGAGGAATCCCTGCACTAATACCTGCTATTTGGGTATAGAGGTGGGGTTGTTTATTGAGATCCACAATCAAACGAACAAACTCTAGTGTCTTAATCAAATCCAACTCGTCATTCATATTGACAAATTGAAAACGTAATTCCTGCTCTTGATTTTCTTCTAAAGGATTTTCTGCCTCACCGTAATCTATTCCTTTTTTTAAACTATCAGTATGGATTTGTTCCTGAATGATTTCATTGACAAGTGATTCTACCTCTTCCATTTGTTGCTGACTAGCAGAAAAGGCACCAAAAATAACTTCTGTATTTTTTGTTTCAGCAATGAATGATAAGACCTGAAATAAGGCTTGTCTATCAATTCCTTCAGAAAAATCTAATTGATAATAAATAATCGATTCTTTTCTAGTCTGACTTCTTCCCAGTCGTAAACGCGTATCAAAAGGAGAAAGATGATAAAATTTATCCGATAGAGTAGGATATAGTTCCTGCAAGAGTTGTAAACTATCTTCTCTATCTACTAAGACTATATCTGCCTGATCAAATGATAGAGCTAAGTCTTTAAAACTAGCTTGAGCATTCCTATTAATGAAAAGACTCAATATTTTAGCAGTTTCACTTGGTAGGCAACTGAAGATAAATTGGTCATGATAGGGATGAGAAGGGATAATGAAAATATCCTGTTTTTTTTGTTTCTTTTGAATATATTTATCAAAAAACTCTGCAACCAATTGACTCATATCAGCGTAGTGAAGATGTTTAAATTGATAGCCAAATATTGGATTTACCTCTACTCGGCCTCCCTCGTTTAAATACTCTCTAAATCTCCAAATCCCCTTAGGATTCAAATAGTCCTGATAGGTAGGCTGTCCATCTTCGAAATAAATAACACTTGATACAAAACCACGGTCATCCATAATATAGTGCTGACTTATCTGGCCATTCTTATCAAAGTATTGGATATCACTGATAAATCCTTCTACTCCATGCTCCACCTTTGCATACTTTTTACCATTTTTTTGAACCACTATCGCAAAAGGACTATAAAGAAATTGACAATCACTATCCCACTCTATATCTCTTATATTAAGAACCTGAGTGTGGGGGTCTTGCAAGTCTTGCATGTCATCAAAGATAGAATAGACTTCTGTCTCTAATACACCATGTCTATGTAAAAAGTAACGCAAATGTGGCTGATAGGCTAATACTAGTAGTCGAGACGGTATCCCTTGTCTTTGAAAAAGCCTAATTTGATTGAATGTATCATCAAATTCAAGCTTAAAGTGAGAATAATACCATGGAGTCAAATCAGCGTGCCATTGGCGGTTTGAACCATACCAAGCTGGTATAAAATAATACATAAAAACCTCCTAAATCAAGGGTTTATAAGTTTCATTTAATCTCAGAGCTTTCATTTCATCTTTAATTGTAAAAATCATACCTCCGAACATCATAAATAAACCTGGAATCATAGCAATCCTCAATAAATTTTCATCAGATAAAACAAATAACATTGGAGTACCTGCCATCAAAACATTAAAGATTCCTCCTATGATCGAAAAGCGCAACACTAATCGATTAATAAAATGACTTGTTTCCTCTCCTGGGTAAACTCCATAGATATACTCTCCAGATTTCTTCATCCGATCTGAGATTTGGTCTCCACTCATATTGACAAAAGCAAAGGCAATACTAAATAAAAAAATCATGGCAATATATGAATAAATCCATAATGGTTTTCCGACTCCATATTGAGCCGATAGTTCAGAGAAAACTGATGACTTCGGAAAAAGAGTCTGTAACAATAAAAAGATATAGGTAGGTAAACTTAAAAAACTCATTACATACATAAAAGGCATACCACCAGCTGGATTTAACATTATTTCCAAATAAGAATAGCGCTTAAATCGACTACGTAAACCAATCTTATGAACTGGTATACGATAACGCGCTCTATACATAAGTACCATCATATAAATTAATACAATACTACTCAATACAATAAGTAACATTACACCCATAGAAATTCGAACAAGCTGAAATGTATTTATAATATCTTGTGGAATATTTAAAATAATACTAGCTAGTAAAATAACTACAGAACCACCTACTCCAAGTTGAGCATTTAAATCTGATAACCATATGAGAAAGAAGGAGCCAGCTATTAATAACAGAGTATTCATTATGATCACTAATAAGGAGGAATAAAGATGTTGTATCGGTAAATTCAATGAGAGCGCTAAAGATTGAATCAAAGCAATGACTAGTGTTAAATACATCTTTCTTCTATCTTGAACTTCTACTGCCCCTGAAGAAATATTCAATTTCTTAGAAAAAGAGAGTAGTTGCCATAGAATCATTGACGACATCCATGGTGATAATCCTATAGAAAACAGAGACAAACTTCTCAGATTCCCTCCTAGTAGTGCTGTTGAAAACGCCAAATATGCCGTTGAACCACCTAGAAAGTCTCTACTGTTCAAATCAACAAAAGGAAGAGTAAGTCGGCTTCCCAATACATAGATAAACAGCAAAAATAAAGTTATCAATCCCTTTTTTACTGCTATTGATGAATAAATTTTTTTCACGAAATACTCCTTATTAAATCTTAGTTTGAATTTCACTATAGTTAAAATTTGTACTTGACTTAAGACTAGTTTTCCAAACTCTTTATAGCTTTAACCATTTCGTCAGGTCTATCTACAGAGAAAATACCACTGTAAATACTATCATCTAAGAATTTCCTAGTATTATCAAAAGTAAATATTTTTATCTCTTTATCCCTGGTCCTAGACAAGACATCCAAAACCTCTGCTCCATGATTAATATCTAAATAGACCGTCGCATCATCTAAAAGCCAATCAATCCTATTATGAATGATACTCTGATAAAGTTTCACATTTTCATAAACTGAAAGATGAGTTAAAGCAGGAGCACAATATACTGGAGCTCCGATATTAAAATGCCAATCTGGTAAAGACTTTATTAAATATTCTAAATGCTCTACTTCTAAAACCCATGTTGCAATAAAAGCATTCTTCTTAGATTGGTTACTACGTTCAAAATAATTAAGATTTGCTTTTTCTGATATCATTTCAGACCAATCTAAATCTCTATATACCCACCACAGTTCTCGAAGACGCGATATACTATAAGTCTTCCAAGGTTTATCAGGATCTGCAAAATGCGTAATTACCGGCCACTTTTTATTTAAATTTTCTATTTTCCCTGACATATGTAGAAAATCCAAACCAGTTAATTGATTAAACTTGTAATCTAAATGTAACCATCTAGTCTCAAAATAAATATTTAAGATACTTTGGTCTGCCATTTGAACTTGATCTTGCTTTTCTTCTGTCAATACCAATAACTCATGCGTAATATTTTGATCTCTCCACATATCATTATTGATTAATAATACTCCAGCATGAAACCATTAATAGAAAGTTCCTATCCATATTTGTCCTGTACTGCTGCTATAGAATAGCCATTAAAATCTAATTCAAATAAGGGACTTAAATCACCACTCACAATCAAGATATAAAGCTCTACCTTCTTCAACAATGTTAGGGATTAAAAATCTATAAAATGTAGCATAGTTTATAGAATTTGCCGTTTTAAAATCTTTAAAGTCACTAGAATCCAAACGAATATTTTTAATACTGGAATCAAAATATTTTAATTTAGGAACTAATAACTTAAACCATTCTGGTGCTATATCACTATTTAAAATATAAAAATCAACTTCTGTATTATGACAAAGAATCGACTTAATTGTTGTCTCTAACTAAACTAAATAAGCATTATCCGCTGCTAAGACAATTAATTTTCTTATGACTTTCCTTCCATAAAATTCTTAATCATTTCTACCATATCATCAGGTCTATCATGATGGCAAATCCCAACATATCTTTCCTCAGGTATACCAGAGAAATATGTGTTATCAAATGTTAACATTGGTTTTTGATGTTTTTTTACATACTCATAAACTATGTCCATTTTTCCGTCATGATTAATATCTAAATATAAGTCTGATTTCTCAACTATTTTCTCTACTAAAAGAGGCAATATATTTGGATATAAAGTCACATTATGAAAACGAGAAAGAGAAAGCAGCTCACCTGACATATTTGTAAATGCCGTAAGATGAAAATGGACATTGGGCAATTTCTGAATAAGATAGTCAATTTTTTCAACATTCCAAGAATTAGTTAAATTGACACAGTGAAATTTTGGTAGATATTCTTCAACAGTGTAACAAAGACCTTGTTCACTCCAATGTTTAACAACTTCAGACCACTCGAGTAAGTTATAATGCCACCAAACTTCCCTTAATCTACCTACAGAAAATTGATTCCAAGGTTTATCCTGAGATAAGAAATGTAAAATTGTCGGTAATGGATTTAATGAAATCTGAAAAATAAATTCATGATTATGTGCTGCAGCACCATAGTCAAATCCTATTTGAAAATTGTAATTCCAATCTAAATCTTTGTAACAATCATGAAAGAGCATATTTAAAATGGACTGATCTCCTTCTGCCACATTTTCATGTTCTTTTTCTGTTAATTCAATCAATTTTTGTCGAACATTTTCAGATTTCCATTTTTTATTATTGATTAAAAGAACACCAGCGTTAAAGCCAATTCCTACTCCAAAACAAGAACGTGCTGCTGCCAGATAATTTTCACCTAAATCTAGTTCAAACAAATCGGTCAAATCACCAGTTACAATCAAATCACTATCTAGATAGAGAGCTTTATCTTCTGTTACAAAATCTGGTATAAAATAGCGTGCAAAGGTCATATGATTGATATGAGGCAATTTATTTGACCAGTTCATTTGAAATTGGGGACCAATTAACTTACAATCAATCAAGTCGCTTCCTATTTCTTGTAATTTTGGTCGTAAGAAACGAAACCACTCTTGAGGAATGTCTTGATTGAAAATATAAACTTTCAAACCACTATTGTGATAACACAAAGATTTTAAGGCAGTCTCAATCTGTCTAATATATCCATAGTCTCCTGCAAAAACTACAGCTTTTTTATCTTCTAACATTTTATCTCCTTTAAGTTTAAGGTAATTCATTACGATAAGACAGTGAGCACTTGACTATTATATGCCTCATCTTCTATAAATTCAATATCTTGATCAAAATTATGTTCCGCAGTATGCTTGTGATGCAATTTAACCTTTGTATCAACTCCCATTTTCATCCATTCATACTCTGAATCAATATGACCAATATCTAGAACCCGATAACCCTTCTTAAAAAGATTATAGGATAAAATTTTAGCTGTAGGACCAAGCATACATAAAATAAGGCGATTTTCAGCATACTGTAATACAGCTTCTTGAATCTCTTCTATACGCGCATAAGCATTATGGGAGGGACAGATAATCCGCTTAATTGAATTTGCTCCATCAAATAAATCATTACCTACACCTGAACGAGAAGTTACTCCTTCTACAATCAGAATGTCCTTATCCTTCCAAATTTGTTTTAATTTTTCAAACTGACTAAACGATTTAGATTTGTCCACATAGTCTATGTATGGCCGAGATACAAATGTAGTCCCATACCAATCTGCTCTAGCTAATTCTACATAATCTTTTAAATGATGTTCTAAATGTCCCTTCCAGAAGGCTTCCGCTGCTGGTGTAAAATTAGAACGATCAGCAAATACATTTGGTAAGCCGATAACTAATTTTTCATCACTTTGAAGAGAAATAATCTCTTTCAACTGACTTGCAAGATTCTCATCATATACTTGATAAGGAATAGATTTCCCTAACATTAAATCCATCTCTCCATCTCCAAAGCGAATAATAGAAGATTGGTTTTCTATTACATAATCTAGAGTTTGACCGATATCCTTAACAATAATCGCTGGAGTTCTTGCTTGGAATGTTCCAGAAATAAGATTTTTAATATCTTCTACCATACGTTCAGGTGATTTTGAAAAGTATATCTGTTGTCCAAAAGAGCCATGTTGGGTACTCTCAAAAGAGAAAATGATTTTATTCATTTCATAAACTGACTTCACAATATCATGTGTCGAATGACCACAGCTAATATCCAAATACAAGCCCATTCTTACTTTTAATTGTTCTAATTTTTCTATAGTTATAGCTGGATGTAAACGAATATTTCGATAGTTATTTTGTAGTTCATATAACTTAGGCCCCATATCTGTCCAAGCTGCGACATCAAAAATAACATGTGGAAGATATTGAGCTAAATAGTCTAATTGTTCAATGTCTTGTGTATCTGTAAATATTAAGCAATGAAATGTCCCCTGATTATAATCTTTTAAAAACCGAGAATGGCTAGCATAGTCTTTGATAGCTTCTATCATTAAATTGATATCTTCTTTGTCAAATACCATTTGGTTATACATTCCATGCTGTGTATTGGAAAAGCTTAGGATAGGAATCCCAAGTTTATCAACATCTTTCAAGATACTGTCAACTTCCAATCCCTGATGGATATCCAAATAAATACCCACTTTTCTTTTCAGTTTTTCCAGTACAGGTGGAACAATCTGTGGATGTAATCTCACATTATCATATACAGCTAATTTTGTTAGTTCCTCACCCATATCCGTCCAAGCCGCAATATGAAATACCACATCTGGTAGAGCTGTAACCAGCTCCTCTATTCCTTCTAAATCTTGGGAATTAGTTAAAGTTAAACACGAAAATTCTCTATCTAGACGAGGTAGAAGTTCAAACTCTCCTATATGGTGTTGTAAAATCTGACTCCATTCCAAATCATGGAATTCCCACCATAAATCACGATAACGATTGGCTATCAAGGTAGTCCAAGGCTTTCTGTAGGTCGTAAAATGAATCACCACTGGTTTGTCATTAAAAGCTAGATGTTCCTGCCAATTATTATACAAAGCAACACCATCATATCCTACTTGTAAATTATAAGCTCGACCTAGCTCCAACCAATCATCTTGCAAGACTTGATTGAAAATCGTTTGATCTCCATTAAAATGTTCAAAACGACCTTCTTCAACTTCCTTTGTTGTTAGGATAGACTGTTCAATTAGTCGTTCTTTTAGTTTCTCTTGACGCCATTTTTCATTATTGATTAGTAGAACACCAGTATTAAAAACTTGACCATTTGCATCTCTAATCGCTGCGAGATAACGTTCTTCTATATTCTGCTCAAATAGATTGTCTAATTTATCATTGATAATTAAATCACAATCCAAATACAAAACCGTATCTTCTTGTATATAATCTGGGATAAAATATCTAGCATAAGCAATCGAACTAATGTGAGCTTGTTTTTTCCAATTCTGAAATACAGTCTGTTCAGGTAGTTTAACATCGATAATCTCACTACCTAACATGCGAGCTATTTTTCGTGGTTTTCGAAACCAATCTGGCATGATATCTTGATTTAAAATATAAATCTTAACATCTCGGTTGTAGTATAGGATAGATTTTATGGTTGTTTCTAATTGCGTGGTGTAATTACAATCACCAGCTAATACAATTGTTTTAATCATCTTATTCTCTTAAGCAATTCCCAAATGGTAGATTGCATCTACCAATAATTTTTTAGTGAAATAACCCTCTTTTAACAGATAGCTAAAGATCTTTATCCGATTCGTCATTTCTTGATATTCTTGTTGATTCATTTTATCAACTATCTCATGAACCTCTTCTAGGCTATCTGCCACAAAGCCCAAGCCTTGATCTACTATAAATTTAGCAGTTGACAAGCTACTTGGTACAATTACCGGTATGCCAGCTGTCAGATAGGTACTAACCTTATGAGATATATTCAGGGTGTAATATTGGTTACTTTCTCCATCATTTTGATGAGTTCCCCAGACAAGACCAAATCCACCTTTTGATAATTCTAGTAACAGTTCTTCGTCTTTTTTCCATCCTTCAATGCTAAGATTTCTAGCGTTAGAACTAGCCTCACCTTTATTTGAAAATACTCTTAAAGGCGTATCTTGAGACCAATTTTGTAAGTCTGGAAAACGCTCTAAACTTCCAGCAAAAAAAAGTTCTTTTTTAAAAGTTGGAGTATATAAGGATAAATCATGAGGATGATCCCACATACCTTGAATAAGAATCTTCTTAGTTGTCAGTCCTTCTTCAATCAGGCGGTCTTTCATTCTCTCTGACGGTACTATTAAAACATCTGATAAATTATACATATACATGTATTCTTTCATGAGATAATAGTTACTGTCAAACATGAGAGGGACAACATCATGGATAAAGCAAATAATTTTCACCTGCATATCCTTCAGCTTATCAAATAAGACACGATCAAATTCAAAGCCATTCCAAGTAGGAGACTGAAAGACTAATATATCTCCAATAGAGATACTGGCCATAATACCATCCAGACGCTTATTCATTTCAGAAGGACTATCTGAAGCAATATTGTAAAAATAAATACCAACTTCTCTAAATCCCAGTTGACTGGCTATCTTTTGAACAGCATTTTGAGCTAGAATGACGGTACTATCGCCAGCCATTCCATATAAGTTTGTTAAATGTAGTTTCATATTATATTATCTCATTTTTTATTACTATCTACGGAAGTAAAGACAATTTTTCCATCATTCTTCTATAAATATCTGTGAACTGTATATTTTATTCTTCTTCAAGACTATCTAATTGATTTCTGTCAATCAAAATATGGTTTATTAAATCATAACCCAAACTAACTAGGATAGACCACCTTTGAAACTCTTAGAAGTATCTTCCAGGTCCAGTAAGTGTCAATTCTTTAACTGCCTATATTTTAGTATCTATCACTATTCAATAATTCTTTAATCGTATCTACCATCTTTTCCGGTCTCTTAGATTCACAGATGAAACTTGCTTTTTCTACATGATGACAAGTATTATCAAATGAAAGAATAGGTTTTCCAATTTGATACACCTCTTCAATAATATTAGCAATTTCATTTTCATAATTAATATCCAAATAGAAATCAATCTTTTCTATGACCTTTTTGAAATTCATCGGATTGAATGAAGGTAGTATTCGTACATTTAAATATCGTTGTAAATCAACAATTTCAGATGCAAAGCCTGTATGAGCCAGAATTGAAAAGTGAACCTGCGGTAATTCTCTAATCAAATATTCCAGATGCTCTATGTGACAAGTATTTGTAAAAATAGCTGTATGATAGAGTGGTGCTTCTATGAGTGAGTTTAATCCCTTCTTAAAGTCAGCTTTTCT
The DNA here is from genome assembly GCF_013277555.1 of Streptococcus sp. k-163. GTDB lineage: Bacteria > Bacillota > Bacilli > Lactobacillales > Streptococcaceae > Streptococcus. The sequence continues at coordinate 105,794 of NZ_VMND01000007.1, forward strand.
CATCACAATATCAGACCATTCCAAAGAATAATAGAACCACCAATCTTCTCTAAAGCGATTTAAATTCACTTGATACCATGGTTTGTCTCCTGTAAAATGAATAATTTTAGCAGTCTCTTCTAGTTCTAATGAATCAGTATACCAATTTTCAATTTGATAATTTCTTGCAACTGTATCCATTCCAACCATAAAATTATAAGAAGAATCTAAAGCATACCAACGATTTTCAAATAATTTATTTAAAATCCCCTGATCTCCGAAAGTACTAGTATGAAATTCATTTGTCAACTCAAGAAGTTTTTCTGTTGCATTTTCTTTTCTCCATAAAGCAACATTAATTAGCATAACTCCAGAATTAAAAGTAGATGGAACTAAGGCATCTGCTACAGCCACTAAAGGGTAATCAGTAATATCCTCTAAAAACAACTCATCTATATTTGTTCTAACTATAATATCTGAATCCAAATACAAGACCTTATCTTCCTTCACAAATTGAGGAATAAAATAACGAAAAAATGCAGCATAACTCAAATGAGACAATGGAAGATTATAGTCTCGTAGACTATGATTTGTTATTTTCACATTAACAATTTCTGACGATAATAACTCTAGTCTTTTAGACATTAATTGAAACCATTCTGATGAAATATCATCATTAAAGACATAAAATTTCAAATTACGATTGTGAGCACAAATTGATTTAATTGTTGTCTCTACCTTATCTTGATAACCATTATCTGCACCTAAAACAATAACTTTCTTTGTCATTTATCCCTCCTCTTAATCTATATACTTTCTAATTTCCCGAACCATTTGATCTGGATCGGTAGGAGAAAATACTTGAGCTCCCTCGTTGCAATGATTTGTATTTGAAAAAGAAAACACTGGTTTCCCCATATTCATTACTACATTTGTAATATCATCAATCTCATCATGATAGTTTATATCTAAATAAAAATCTAATTTTTTCATTACTTTATCATAAGAAAAACGATTGTACTGTTGATAAACTGTTACATTAGGATATCTCATTAAATCAATAATATTAGAGGCAACCCAAGTATGAGCTAATATAGAAAAATGAACATCTGGTAAATTTTCTATTAAATATTCTACTTGCTCCAGCTCACAACTATTTGTAAAAATAGCTGTGTATGCCTTAGGAATAACTGTCAAATCTTGATATGTCTGAAATACCCTTTCTTTACGTAACAAAATATCCGACCAATCTAGCCCCTGATAGAACCACCAAATATCTCTATAACGATTTTGACTCATATGCAACCAAGGTTTCTCTCCTGTATAGTGGATGATATAAGGCAAAACATCGTCAGGAAGGGCTGAATTGTACCACGATGATAGTACTTCTGGAGTTGCCTCAACAGCGATATGAATTAAACTATCTAAACCAACCATAAAATTGTATTTACGATCCAATTTTTTCCAGTTTTCCCCAAATACCATATTGAGAATACCTTGATCCCCAAAAACTTCTTGATGATGTTTATTTGTTAGCTCAATTAGTTTTGCAGAAAGATTTTCTTGTCTCCATTTACTAACGTTAATCAACATCATTCCTGAATTAAAGCGATTTTCATACCCTTTTACAAAATAGTCCCGAACACCAGCAATCCAATAGTCTCCTAATTCTTCCTGAAATAGTTCATCCAACGAATGAGTCACTACTATATCCGAATTAAGATATAAGGCTTCTTCTTCCACTACAAAATCTGCTATAAAATATTTAAAAAATGTAGCGTAGGATAAATAAGCACTTGGAAGATGATAGCCCTCTAATTGATGATTCGAAATCTTGACATTGACAATTTCTGAATCAATTACTTTTAATCGTCTATTCATAACTTGAAACCATTCACTCGGAAGATTATCATTAAAAATATAAAATTTTAAGTTTCTATTATGCGTACATACCGACTTAATTGTAGTCTCTAGCTTATTTAAATAACCATTATCTGCTCCAAGAACGATTGCTTTTTTCACTTTATTTCTCCTCATAGATTATCCCTGTTAATAAAAAGTCTAATTCCTCTAGCCTCTTAGTTTCAATACTGTTTTCTAGTCCTTTTTCATTTGCAATTCGATGCCAATAGTCTAGATAAAAATGATGTTATTAAACGTACTGACTTATATCGTAATCTTTTTATGCTACCATCGTAATCCTTTCCAATCTCAAATCATGATTATCTCTAATCATTTTTTCTGAAAAACCATTATTTGAAATGCTAATCTTTCGAATACGATATATAAGTTATTTTTTTACTTGCATAGATAACTTATAATTTGTACCTATATCTTCTTTAATCCTTCCTGCTGGAAATGTTATTTGATCAAATAGTTCACGTTTTGACAATATACACCATGAAGTTTGCAACGTTGAGTCTCCCCCTTCAAATTTAGGTAGCTGTTCGACTACTTTTCTCCCACTATAAACATTCTCATACTCATCTCCATATTCATAAGCTCTTTCCTCATCATAAGCACCATAATAAACTATTGAAACATCTACATTATACTTTATCATCAGTTCATATAAAGTTTCTAAGTAAGAAGAATCTACAAAAGTAAGATATGTCCCTATCGAACGTTCAATTCCAATATTTCTCGCTGAAGATAATCCACCATTTTCTTTTTTCAAAATAACGGAAACGAGTATCCTTAGCAAGATATTCTCTACAGATATATGCTGAATTGTCTGGGGAGGCATCATTGATTAATAAAACCTCAAACTTTGATACGTCTGATTCTGAATACTATCCAAGTACATTCGTAAATAATTCTCAACGTTATAGACTGGATCTGCGATACTGATTAATTCATTTCCATATTATAATTACTTTTCTCCTAAAATTTTTTGTATCTCTGTCACCATTCCATTTGCATCTTCTGTTCTAAAGACTTTACTATATCCACTTGAATCATGACTAGTATTCTCAAAAGTATAGACAGGTTTATTCTGTTCTATTGCTCTATTAACAATACCATCCACCTCTCCCCAATGGTTGATATCTAAATAAATATCTGATTTCTTCATCAAATCCTCAACAATATCATCATGATGAACATTTGTGTATATATTCACATTTTCATAACGATTGAAACTTTCAAGATAATCCGAAATATTTGTTTTAGCTGCTATATGAAAAGCTACCTCTGGCAGATTCTGAACAAGATAGTCTAAATTTTCTAAAGTGTCTGAAGCTGTTAAAGTGAAAACATGAAACTGGTGTTGTTTCCTTGGAATGATTTTCAATTCCTCCTGAGAGGTAACGATAGAATTAGCTGGTATATCTTTATAAATCAGAGCATTTGCTCCAATTATGACATTATCTCCAATAGTCACTCCTTTTAAAATGACAACATTAGTTCCAATCCAACAATTGTTTCCTATCGTTATTTTGTCAGCAGTAAATTGAATTTTTTCGATATGGTAATTTGAGTATTTATGATTATGATCAAAAATCCTTACCCCATCTCCAAACATGGTATCCTTACCAATTTCAATTTCTTTACCACAACGAATCGTACAATGGTCATTAAAGAAAACTCTATTTCCAAGTGTTAATTTAGCATTATTAGCTACTTCTAAACTTACAAATGAACGAAATGTAACATCTGTTCCTAATTCAATAGTACTAGTAGGAGAAATCTCTATATGATGAAAATCTCCTAATAACTTTACCGAATCTTTAAAATCCATGTTTATCTTCCACTTCTCTTAATTTTTCAATCATTGTTTGAACTTGTTCTACTTTGTAGGTTATCTGTCCCACTTCACGATATTTTGTATTTTCAAAAGCTAAAATTAACTTTCCTCTTTCTGAAAATTGGTCTAACATTTCCTCTGTTTTTTCACCATGATTAATGTCTAAAAGCACCTGACTAGTCTCAATTAATTCTTGATCCAGTTCTACTAAATAATTAATCCCAGCATAAACAGTGACATTTGGATAGATCAACAATTGTTTCAAACGATCACTGACCATTACTCTAGCCGCTATCTTAAACTGAATATCTGGCAAGGATTGAATCAATGTATCAATTTGTTCAATATGATCTGAAGACGTATAAATTAAACAAGTAAGAGGTTCTCTGATAGGATAGATATGGGATTTTTGTAGTGGGTGTAAATGATGATTTTTCCCTAACTCTGTCCATTCAATACTATGATAATACCACCAAACATCACGATAGGTCTGCGCAGCTAAATCAAACCACGGCTTTCTATGTGAGAGATAGTGGATAATACTAGGATAATCTTGACCTTCAGGAAATTGATAATCAGTGAACTGTTTATGAATGACAATATGATTATAATCAAAGTCCAATTCCAACCATCTGTTTTCAAAAAGCATATTTAAAATACTCTGATCAGCCTGATCAACCTTATCATGCCATTCATTGGTTAAGTCAATCAGCTTTTGAGTCATATTCTCTTGCTTCCAAAAAGCATTATTAATCAAGAGAACACCTGCATTAAAGATTTCTCGACCGAAATAGGCTCTTCCCCCGAAATCTCTAACAGCAGCCAAAGGATAATCTTGTAAATCAGTAGCAAACAAGTCATCTAGATTTTTCGTTATAACTAAATCACAATCCACATATAGAGCCTTATCTTCTTTCACGAAATCAGCTACAAAATAACGCAGAAAAACAGTGTAACTAATATCCGTTTTATAACGTGAAATTTGCTCAGACGTCACTCGGCAATTGATAATTTCTGAATCAAACTTTTCTAAGCGCTTATTTAATTGCTTCATCCATTCATTTGGAAAATCACTATTAATCAAATAGAAACGGATGGAGCGATTGTGGTAACAAATAGACTTGATAGTCGTTAAAACTTGGTCTACATAGGCATAATTTGCTGCGAGGACAATAGCTTTCTTTTCATTTTGCACCTGTACTGATAACTGATTTAAAAGAGTTCTTTTCATTTCAAACTCTTTATACGTTGCTGTAGCAGATAATCCACTAGCTTGACCGTTTGCTAGACTGACTTCCAGCATCTGACGATAAACTGCCAAGTGTTTTTCAAGAGGATATCCCATATTAACTAGTAGAGTAATACGCTCAGACATAGCATCAACCAAGGCATGCATCCACTTTTCCGTCCAAATTCTGGAGCTACTTCCTTCTCTTTGGCGATAAGCATATAAGCCTTTATTCAAATAAATTGTCTTCTCAGCAAGTAAGTAAATCTTTTGATTGAGATAACCATCTTCTCCTAGCTTACCTACATCAAAACGTAAGTGCTTAACCAAATCTGCCTTATAAAGCTTTCCCCCAACAGATATCAAAGCGAAACTCTTCATTTCTTGAGACTCGTACAAGTTTTCAAAGATAGAAACATTGTCATAGACTTTCTCATAATAGGAATCTCCAAATACATGGAAGTAGTACATCCCCTCAGCTTCATTAAAAGAATAATAATTTCCAACAGCAATATCAGCCTGATACTCCGTTATTTTTTTATATAGGATTTCTACATAATCTAACTCGACCCAATCATCCGAATCAACAAAGGTCACATAAGATCCAGTCATTCGATCTAAGCCCATATTTCTTGCTTCAGATTGCCCACCATTTTCTTTTTCAATGTAAACAATACGATTATCTTTTTGTGCATACTCTTGACAAATTTCACCCGAATTATCTGTAGAACCATCATTTATGACAATAATTTCAAGATTTTTGTAAGTTTGGTTAATTAAACTATCCAAACATTTATCTAGGTAATGTTCAACATTATAAACGGGTACAATTACCGTAATTTTTTCAGTCATGAAGCTATTCTCCTTTCCTAATATTATAACATTTTTTTGCTATTTTTTAAGCTATTAAGGAATTTCCAAATTAAAAAATATATTTATTTCATTGATAGAATCATTCATACCGCACTAAATTATAATTATCTCTTAAATTGAATAATAATGCAAAATATAAGTTAAATAACTTAAAATATTTAGCGTTATAATCTTACTGCAGTTACACAATAACATTTTCGAATGATCAATCCTAAAGATAAATTTTTAATTCATCTCAGACATCTAAAAAATGACTCGTCTATATGCATATCAAGTATCTTTTAGAAATCTATCGATGTAACTAGCTTTATTATTTTAGAATAGCTATCTAATAAACGTAAAAAAGCGACCCACATCAAAAATTAGATAACATTCTAATTTTTGAGTATAAGCCACTTTTTCTATCTAAAAATAGAGAAACACAAATTTGTGAAATGTGTTTTACTAACCTTTAAAATATTTAGCTGCAATTGCTTTTTTGACAAAAACTTGTTGATAAGATTCCACGTCTCCATGTTTAAGAGTTTCTTCTTCATGAATAGATAATCGCCATTTATAAGCTTGAATTTCTCTATCTAATAACTCCTGAGGAGCTCCAATTAATTGGAGAATAGTCATACGTTCTTCAATACTCTTTAAGGGATATACATCTGCAAGATTGACTGTCCTTGTAACACTTGTAGAACGTTTTCTATGAATATAAATAGCCTTATTCATAAAAGCAATTTTATCTGCCTGAAGATAAACTTTATAAGTTGTGTAATCATCCTCTACACTTTTATCTGTTGGATATACAATATCCTTAAACAGCTCTGTCTTGTATAACTTCGCCCATGGAACTGTGAAACATTGACTGAAATTATACTTACTGTCATATTGATGGTTAAACCATTCAAATGGCGTATAAGTCTGCTCAAAATAATCATCTGCTCCTACATGAATCAAAAAACTAGCTTGATCATCCAAAAATTGAGTAAAGTTTCCGATTGCAATATCTGCATCTGTTTTTTTCAATAAATCATAAAGATTTTGGATATGATCCAACTCCAACCAGTCATCATTATCTACAAAAACGATATAATCCCCAGTTACAACTTCCAAGGCACGATTGCGGCTAGAAGAAACTCCACCGTTTCTTTTATGATAGACTTTAACACGTTCATCTTGATTTTGATAACGTTGACAGATTGCTGCTGAACCATCTGTTGAGCCATCATTAATCAAAATAATTTCAAGATTTTGATAGGTTTGTTGAACGATGCTATCCAAACATTTTTCAAGATATAGTTCTGACATATAAACAGGAACGATAACACTTATTTTTTCCATCATTTTAATCATACACTCCTTTTCTGATGCAATATATAAAACACAAAGTCGATTTCAGTACAGTAGGTATTTTTTAAGATATGCCCTAAATCAATTCTAATATTTCTAATAACGGTTTAGTCACATTTAACTTCCCCAGCATTTTGTAAGTATTCTTTTATAAATCCTGATATATCCTTACTCATGATTTTATCCAATCGTTCAGAAATAATGTCTTCTGGCCAATTCCACCACGCAATTTCTAACATTTGTTCACGGAAAGTAGGCTCTGCGATACGATAACGAATCACTTTGGCTGGATTGCCTCCTACAACAGCATATGGTTCTACATCCTTGGTCACTAGAGCACCTGCTGCTATGACTGCACCATCTCCAATAGTTACCCCAGCCATGATTTGAGCATTGTTACCAATCCAAACATCATTACCAACTCGAGTTGGACTTTTCAAAATATGATCATCAGTCATCTGCAATGACTCATCCGTGTAAAATACTTCTAAACTCTTGAATGGATAAGTTGTAATCAACTCTAAATCATGATTTGCAGTGATAAATTGAACATTATGCCCAATAGAACAATAATCACCAATTATAACCTGACCTCCGTGGTCATAGTCAATTAATTGTGGAATGCCATATGTATGTTTCCCTACCATTAAGGCTCCGTAATCAATTAAATAACGACAAGTATATTTTGTCAAGTAATCAAATAAATCTGGACGCGAATCATATATTCGTATTTCTAAGGGAATCGTTTCCTGATGTAATCCTTCCCAGTAGGAATGCCCTACTTCTTCATAGCAACACTCAAAAACTGCTGTTAGTTGCTCTGACTTAGAATATAATTTAAGTTTGTGATCTTCTAATTTCCAAAACCGCTCATTATCATGACCTGCTCCACCAATATCTCTAATCTTACCATCAGATAAGAATTGAAAATAACGTTGGTGTTGCTTATTTTTATGTGAAAATAGACAGAATTTTCCAGATAGCAATTAAAACTTCCCCCTTCAACTAAATTGACTATATCTATCAGTGTGTCTACAATATGAATAACTTGTCATCCAACTAAAACTTTTATACAAATTTAATGTTACTAACCATTAATATAGAGGTACTATATAGCGTTCTGTTATTATATACATCTTACCACAAATAGCCTTATAATAAAAGTAACTTACATACAATTAACAACTCGGAAATATAATCATACACAATTCAATGTCATGCCGATGAAGTTTTATTTCTTCAAGGATATTAATCAACAAGTAAAATGAAGTCTTAAAGTCTTGTTTACCATAGGCTACAATCGTACAGGAAAAATGTGAATACAAATATCGATCATTAGTGGACATTTACGACGAAATAATGCAAAAAATCCCCTGGATGAGTTTCCATCCAAGGGATTTTTCATAAATCGAAATAATAATAATACTTTTTATGTATTTTTAACCCGATTACTCTTCATCATCACGTTTACGGCGTTTCGCGATCAGACCTAGACCAGTCACAGCTGCCAAGGCTCCAAGGAGTACAGATGTCTTAGAAGCTTCTGTACCTGTATTTGGCAATTGCTGTCTTGACTTACCTGCTGATTCAGAAGCGCTTGTGCTTGCTGATTCTGA
>NZ_VMND01000008.1:0-50946 GCF_013277555.1 Streptococcus sp. k-163
CTGAAGCAGAAAAAGCTAAGGTAGCAGACGAAGTTAAGAAAGCTAACCCAACAGTAACAGATGTTAAAGTTGGCAAAGATGGCACAACTACAGTAACCTTCCCAGATGGCAGCACAGCCGTTATTCCATCAGGTGATGCAGTTAAGAAATCATCAGATAACGTAGTTAAGGATCCAGCGGTAACACCAGTTGTAGATCCAAGCAACTTGACTGAAGCAGAAAAAGCTAAGGTAGCAGACGAAGTTAAGAAAGCTAACCCAACAGTAACAGATGTTAAAGTTGGCAAAGATGGCACAACTACAGTAACCTTCCCAGATGGTACAACAGCAGTAATCCCAGCAGATAAGGCAGTTAAGAAATCTAATCCAACAGCAACAGATGTTAAAGTAGGTAAAGATGGCACAACAGCAGTAATCCCAGCTAATAAAGCAGATGATAAGTCTAAGGATGCAGATGGTGTTAAAGATCCATCAGTAACACAAGTTACAGATCCAAGCAACTTGACAGACGCTGAAAAAGCTAAAGTAGCAGATGAAGTTAAGAAATCAAACCCAACAGCAACAGATGTTAAAGTAGGTAAAGATGGCACAACTACAGTAACCTTCCCAGATGGTAGCACAGCTGTAATCCCAGCTGATAAAGCAGTTACATCTGCTGAACAAGGCTCACATGCAGTAGCACCAGCTGATAAAGCAGTTACATCTGCTGAACAAGGCTCACATGCAGCAACACCAGCTAAGAAAGCAGGAGCGAAAGAGTTGCCAAATACAGGTACAGTAGATTCTACTGTAGCTATGGTAGCAGCAGCCGCAAGTGCATTACTTGGTCTTGGTCTTGCAGGCCGTCGTCGTAAAGAAGACGAAGAAGCTTAATTGGCAGATTATTTGATAATTATCAGATGATAAGTCCGATTTTCAAAGCTTAAATAAGTACCTCTCATAAGAAAATCTCCTAGCAGGAAAGTCTGCTAGGGGATTTTTGCATTTCAGGAAGTTGAAGGCTGACTGTAAGCGCGTCATAATATAGTGGAGTGAAATAAGATGTGAAGAAATAGATTAGGAAATTCAAATTAATTTCTAGGAATATTTTAGTATGCACAATGTAGTATTCTAGATTCAATATGATATATTTTAGGAGTCATGGTGTACTATTATAGTTTCAATATACTATAATTTCTAAAAATATTTTCAAAGCCAAAGTGTACTACTACTGTTTCAATTTTTAATATGTTTCGTTATTATATGATTTTAAAGCCGTCATATTGACATACAATTTAATTTTTACTATAATTCTTGCAGGAGGATACGTCTAATGAAAATAATAAAAAAATTGATGCAAATTGCATTGGCAGTCTTTTTCTTCGGTTTGCTAGCGACAAGTGCAGTATTGGCGGATGATGCTGATTCAGAAGGTTGGCAATTTGTCCAAGAAAATGGTAGAACCTACTACAAGAAGGGTGAACTCAAAGAAACCTACTGGCGAGTGATTGATGGCAAGACCTATTATTTTGATTATAATGGTGAAATGGTTGTTGGTTGGCAGTACATTCCAATGCCAGTTAAAGGATATACAATTGGTCCTTACCTTAATGGTATAAGATTAGAAGGTTCCCCAATGCCAGAATGGTACTACTTTGACAAAAATGGAGTGCTACAAGAGTTTGTTGGTTGGAAAGCATTAGAGATTAAAACTAAAGACAGTGTTGGAAGAAAGTATGGGGAAAAACGTACAAATCTGGAAGATAAAGAAGAGAAGAGTTTTTACACGAACTATTACTTTAATCAAAATCATTCTTTAGAGACAGGTTGGCTTTATGACCAGTCTAATTGGTATTATCTAGCTAAAACGGAAATTAATGGAGAAAACTATATTGGTGGTGAAAGACGTGCAGGTTGGATAAATGATGGTTCAGCTTGGTACTATCTAGATCCAGAAACTGGTATCATGCAAACTGGTTGGGAACAACTTGGCAATAAGTGGTACTACCTTCGTTCATCAGGAGCCATGGCAACTGGTTGGTATCAGGAAGACTCAACTTGGTATTATCTAGATGCTGAAAATGGCGATATGAAGACAGGCTGGCAATATCTTGGTAACAAGTGGTACTATCTCCGTTCATCAGGAGCCATGGCAACTGGTTGGGTGAAAGATGGTTCAACTTGGTACTACCTAAATGCAAGTAATGGAGATATGAAGACAGGTTGGACAAAAGTAGGAGGAAACTGGTATTATCTCAATTCCTCTGGAGCAATGGTTACAGGTAGCCAAACTATTGATGGTAAAGTTTATAACTTTGCTTCATCTGGGGAGTGGATTTAATCTTGGAGGAGATACAAATGAAGCTTTTGAAAAAAATGATGCAAGTCGCACTAGCAACATTTTTCTTTGGTTTGCTAGCTACAAATACGGTATTTGCGAATACCACAGGTGGCCAATTTGTTGATAAGGATAATAGAAAATATTATGTAAAAGATGATCATAAAGCAATTTATTGGCATAAAATAGACGGTAAAACTTACTATTTTGGTGATAAAGGAGAAATGGTAGTTGGATGGCAATACTTAGAAATTCCTGGAACAGGTTATCGTGATAATTTATTTGATAATCGTCCAGTCTTCGAAATTGGCCTTCAGGAGAAGTGGTACTATTTTGGACAAGATGGAGCTTTGCTAGAACAAACAGATAAACAAGTACTAGAGGCAAAAACGTCTGAAAATACAGGAAAAGTATATGGTGAACAATATACTCCATCTCCTGAAAAGAGAACTTATTATTTTGATAATAATTATGCTGTAAAGACAGGCTGGATTTATGAAGACGGCAATTGGTATTATTTAAATAAGCTAGGAAATTTTGGCGATGATTCTTACAATCCACTACCAATTGGTGAAGTTGCTAAGGGTTGGACTCAAGATTTTCATGTTACTATTGACATTGATAGAAGCAAACCTGCTCCATGGTACTACTTGGATCCAAAAACTGGAATCATGCAAACTGGTTGGAAACAACTTGGCAATAACTGGTACTACCTCCGTTCATCAGGTGCAATGGCGACTGGCTGGTATCAAGAAGGCTCAACTTGGTACTATTTAGATGCTGAAAATGGTGATATGAAAACGGGCTGGCAATACCTTGGTAACAAGTGGTACTATCTTCGTTCATCAGGAGCAATGGCAACTGGCTGGTTCCAGGTCGGTAGTAAATGGTACTATGCTTATAGTTCAGGTGCTTTAGCAGTGAATACCACTGTAGAAGGCTATTCTGTTAATTATAATGGCGAATGGGTTCAATAATGAAAGAGGCGATTGTAAAGGAAACAATCGCTTTTTTTGTGAAAATATAATAAAATAGATAGGAAAGAATAAATACTTGTATGAAAAATGGGACGGCTTATTCGTCTAGTAAAAGGAAAATATGACAAAAAAACTTGGTGTCGGTCAGGCGCATAGTAAGATTATTTTAATAGGGGAGCATGCGGTCGTTTATGGTTATCCTGCTATTTCCTTACCTCTTTTGGAGGTGGAGGTGACTTGTAAGGTGGTTCCTGCTGAAAGTCCTTGGCGCCTCTATGAGGAGGATACTTTGTCCATGGCGGTTTATGCTTCGCTGGAGTATTTGGATATCAAAGAAGCCTGCATTCGTTGTGAGATAGACTCGGCTATCCCTGAGAAACGGGGAATGGGATCGTCAGCTGCTATCAGCATAGCGGCCATTCGTGCGGTATTTGACTACTATCAGGTAGACTTGCCTCATGATGTACTAGAAATCTTGGTCAATCGGGCTGAGATGATTGCCCATATGAATCCTAGTGGTTTGGATGCTAAGACCTGTCTCAGTGACCAACCCATCCGTTTTATCAAGAACGTAGGATTTACAGAGCTTGAGATGGCTCTATCCGCCTATTTGGTGATTGCCGATACGGGTGTTTATGGTCAAACTCGTGAAGCCATCCAAGTGGTTCAAAACAAGGGCAAGGATGCCCTACCATTTTTGCATGCCTTGGGAGAATTGACTCAGCAGGCAGAAGAAGCAATTAGACGAAAAGATGCTGAAGGAGTGGGGCAAATCCTCAGTCAAGCGCATTTGCATTTAAAAGAAATTGGTGTTAGCAGCCCTGAGGCAGACTCTTTGGTTGAAACTGCTCTTAGCCATGGTGCTCTGGGTGCCAAGATGAGCGGTGGTGGGCTTGGAGGCTGTATCATAGCCTTGGCAGACAATTTGACACACGCACAAGAACTAGCAGAAAGATTAGAAGAGAAAGGAGCTGTTCGGACATGGATAGAGAGCCTGTAACAGTACGTTCCTACGCAAATATTGCCATTATCAAATATTGGGGAAAGAAAAAAGAAAAAGAGATGGTACCTGCAACTAGCAGCATCTCTCTGACTTTAGAAAATATGTACACGGAGACGACCTTGTCACCTTTGCCAGACCATGCGACAGCTGATGCCTTTTATATCAATGGTCAGCTACAAAATGAGGCGGAGCATGCCAAGATGAGTAAGATTATTGACCGTTACCGTCCAGCTGGTGAAGGCTTTGTTCGTATTTATACTCAAAACAATATGCCTACCGCAGCGGGCCTATCCTCAAGTTCTAGTGGTTTGTCTGCCTTGGTCAAGGCTTGCAATGCTTATTTCCAGCTTGGATTGGATCGGAGTCAGTTAGCGCAGGAAGCAAAGTTTGCCTCAGGCTCTTCTTCTCGGAGTTTTTATGGACCACTCGGTGCCTGGGATAAGGATAGTGGAGAAATTTACCCTGTAGAGACAGACTTGAAATTAGCTATGATTATGTTGGTGCTAGAAGACAAGAAAAAACCAATCTCTAGTCGTGATGGGATGAAACTTTGTGTGGAAACCTCGACGACCTTTGACGACTGGGTGCGTCAGTCTGAGAAAGACTATCAGGATATGCTGGTTTATCTCAAGGAAAATAACTTTGCCAAGGTTGGGGAATTGACTGAGAAAAATGCTCTGGCGATGCACGCTACAACCAAGACTGCTAGTACAGCCTTCTCTTATCTGACTGATGCATCTTATGAAGCCATGGACTTTGTTCGCCAGCTTCGTGAGCAAGGTGAGGCTTGCTATTTTACCATGGATGCTGGTCCCAATGTCAAGATCCTCTGTCAAGAGAAAGACTTGGAGCATTTATCAGAAATCTTCGGTCAACGTTATCGCTTGATTGTGTCAAAAACAAAGGATTTGAGCCAAGATGATTGCTGTTAAAACTTGCGGAAAACTCTATTGGGCAGGCGAATATGCTATTTTAGAGCCTGGGCAGTTGGCCTTGATAAAGGCCATTCCCATCTATATGAAGGGCGAGATTGCTTTTTCTGATAGTTACCGTATTTATTCGGATATGTTTGATTTCGCAGTGGACTTGACGCCAAATCCTGACTACAACTTGATTCAAGAAACGATTGCTTTAGTGGAAGATTTCCTGACTTCTCATGGGCAGACCTTGCAACCTTTTTTTCTCGAAATCCGTGGCAAAATGGAAAGAGAAGGGAAAAAATTTGGTCTAGGTTCTAGCGGCAGCATCGTTGTCTTGGTTGTCAAGGCTTTACTAGCTCTGTATGATGTTTCTGTTGATCAGGAGCTCTTGTTCAAGTTGGCTAGCGCTGTCTTGCTCAAGCGAGGAGACAATGGTTCTATGGGGGACCTTGCCTGTATCGTAGCAGAGGATTTGGTTCTCTACCAATCTTTTGATCGCCAAAAGGTAGCTGCTTGGCTAAAAGAAGAAAATTTGTCGACAGTTTTAGAGCGTGATTGGGGCTTTTCAATTTCGCAAGTGAAACCAACTTTAGAATGTGATTTCCTAGTGGGATGGACCAAGGAAGTGGCTGTATCGAGTCACATGGTCCAGCAAATCAAGCAAAATATCAATCAGAGTTTTTTAACTTCCTCAAAAGAAACGGTAGCTGCTTTGGTAGAAGCCTTGGAACAGGGGAAAGTTGAAAAAATTATCGAGCAAGTAGAAGTAGCCAGCCAGCTTTTAGAAGGCTTGAGCACAGATATTTACACGCTTTCGCTCAGACAGTTGAAAGAAGCCAGTCAAGATTTGCAGGCTGTTGCCAAGAGTAGCGGTGCTGGTGGCGGTGACTGTGGTATTGCCTTGAGTTTTGATGAGCAATCAACTGAAACCCTAAAAAACCGTTGGGCCGATCTGGGGATTGTGCTCTTATACCAAGAAAGGATAGGACATGACGACAAATCGTAAGGATGAGCATATCCGCTATGCCCTTGAGCAGAAAAGTTCCTATAATAGCTTTGATGAGGTGGAGTTGATTCATTCTTCCTTGCCTCTTTACGACCTGGATGAAATCGATCTGTCGACAGAGTTTGCTGGTCGAAAGTGGGATTTTCCTTTTTATATCAATGCTATGACGGGTGGAAGCGATAAGGGAAGAGAAATCAATCAAAAGCTAGCTCAGGTAGCAGATGCCTGTGGTATTTTGTTTGTGACGGGATCTTATAGCGCAGCCCTCAAAGATTCAACAGATGACTCTTTTTCTGTCAAGTCTAGCCATCCAAATCTCCTTCTTGGAACCAATATTGGATTAGACAAGCCTGTCGAGTTAGGCCTTCAGACTGTAGAAGAGATGAATCCTGTTCTCTTGCAAGTGCATGTCAATGTTATGCAGGAATTGCTTATGCCTGAGGGAGAAAGAAAGTTTCGAAGCTGGCAATCGCATCTGGCAGACTATAGCAAGCAAATCCCTGTTCCGATTGTCCTCAAGGAAGTTGGCTTTGGGATGGATGCCAAGACCATCGAGAGAGCCTATGAATTGGGTGTTCGAACTGTTGATCTGTCTGGTCGTGGTGGTACCAGCTTTGCCTACATTGAAAACCGTCGCAGTGGCCAGCGTGATTATCTCAATCAATGGGGCCAGTCTACCATGCAAGCCCTTCTCAATGCCCAAGACTGGAAAGACAAGGTCGAACTCTTGGTCAGTGGAGGCGTTCGGAATCCGCTGGATATGATTAAGTGCTTGGTCTTTGGTGCCAAGGCTGTAGGCCTGTCTCGAACAGTTCTGGAATTGGTTGAAACCTACACAGTTGAAGAAGTGATTGACATTGTCCAAGGCTGGAAAGCAGATCTACGCTTAATTATGTGTGCTCTTAACTGTGCCACTATAGTAGATTTACAAAAAGTAGACTATCTTCTTTATGGAAAATTAAAAGAAGCAAATGATCAGATGAAAAAGGCGTAACCACCGCCTTTTTTCCATCTTCAGACCGAGGTGACTTTTTTGAATTGTGATAAAATAGAAGGGTGAGGATGAACCTATGAGAAAATTTAAAATCTTTTTATTTATCGAAGCCTGTCTTTTTACAGGAGCTCTGATTTTGATGGTATCAGAGCATTTTTCGCGTTTTCTGCTGATTTTATTCCTCTTTTTGCTTTTGATTCGCTATTACACTGGTAAAGAGGGAAATAACCTTCTTTTGGTAGTGGCAACCATTCTCTTCTTTTTCATCGTTATGCTCAATCCTTTTGTGATTTTAGCTATTTTTGTTGCGGTTATTTATAGCCTCTTTCTTCTTTATCCGATGATGAATCAAGAAAAAGAGCAGACCGATTTGGTTTTTGAAGAGGTGGTGACGGTTAAGAAGGAGAAAAATCGTTGGTTTGGAAATCTCCATCATTTTTCAAGTTACCAGACTTGCCAGTTTGATGATATCAATCTCTTTCGTCTCATGGGTAAGGACACCATTCATCTGGAGAGGGTCATCTTAACCAATCATGACAATGTCATTATCCTCAGAAAGATGGTAGGAACGACCAAAATCATCGTACCTGTAGATGTGGAAGTCAGTCTCAGCGTTAACTGTCTCTATGGTGATTTGACTTTTTTCAACCAGCCCAAGCGAGCCCTCCGAAATGAACACTATCATCAAGAAACAAGAGACTATCTTAAGAGTAACAAGAGTGTCAAGATTTTCTTGACCACTATGATTGGGGATGTGGAGGTGGTCAGAGGATGAAAAAACAAGCCTATGTAATGATGGCTCTCACCTCCATCCTGTTTGTCTTCTTTTTCTCCCACAGCTTGCTGGACATCCTTGACTTTGACTGGTCTATTTTCTTGCATGATGTCGAAAAAACAGAAAAATTTGTCTTTTTGTTGTTGGTATTCAGCATGTCCATGACCTGTCTCTTAGCCCTATTTTGGCGAGGTATTGAAGAGCTTTCTCTAAGAAAAATGCAGGCTAATCTCAAGCGTTTATTGGCAGGTCAAGAAGTGGTTCAGGTTGCAGATCCAGATTTGGATGCCAGCTTCAAGTCCTTGTCTGGCAAACTTAACCTTTTGACAGAGGCTCTTCAAAAGGCTGAAAATCACAGCCTTGTTCAGGAAGAGGAAATTATCGAAAAAGAACGGAAGCGGATTGCTCGGGATTTGCACGATACGGTCAGTCAGGAGTTGTTTGCGGCCCACATGATTTTATCAGGTGTCAGCCAGCAGGTTTTGAAACTGGACAGAGAAAAGATGCAGACCCAGTTGCAGAGTGTCACAGCTATTTTAGAAACCGCCCAGAAGGATTTGCGGGTCTTGCTCTTACATTTGCGACCAGTTGAACTGGAGCAGAAGAGTCTGGTTGAGGGAATTCAAATCCTCTTAAAAGAGCTTGAGGACAAGAGTGATCTCAAGGTTAGTTTCAAGCAAAATGTAACGAAATTGCCTAAGAAAATCGAGGAGCATATCTTCCGTATCCTGCAAGAGTTGATCAGCAATACCCTCCGCCATGCCCAGGCTTCTTGTTTGGATGTCTATCTCTATCAGACAGATTTTGAATTGCAGCTGAAGGTGGTGGACAATGGGATTGGTTTCCAGTTAGGGAGTTTAGACGACTTGAGTTATGGACTGCGAAATATCAAAGAGAGGGTTGAAGATATGGCTGGAACAGTTCAACTCTTGACAGCTCCCAAGCAAGGGCTGGCGGTTGACATCCGTATTCCCCTGCTCGATAAGGAATGATAAAGGAGTAAAGATGAGAATTTTACTAGTAGATGACCATGAAATGGTCCGATTGGGCTTGAAAAGCTACTTTGACCTCCAAGACGATGTAGAAGTTGTGGGCGAGGCGGCCAACGGATCTCAGGGGATTGACTTAGCCTTGGAATTGCGCCCAGATGTTATTGTCATGGATATTGTCATGCCTGAGATGAATGGAATTGACGCGACCTTGGCCATCCTCAAAGAATGGCCTGAAGCTAAGATTTTGATTGTGAGCTCTTATTTGGACAATGAAAAAATCATGCCTGTCTTGAATGCTGGTGCTCGTGGCTATATGCTCAAGACTTCTAGTGCCGATGAATTGCTCCATGCTGTC
The DNA here is from genome assembly GCF_013277555.1 of Streptococcus sp. k-163. GTDB lineage: Bacteria > Bacillota > Bacilli > Lactobacillales > Streptococcaceae > Streptococcus. The sequence continues at coordinate 9,339 of NZ_VMND01000008.1, forward strand.
CGTAAGGTGGCTGCTGGCGAGTTGGCCATTGAGCAAGAGGTCAGCAAGAAGGTCGAATACCACCGCAATCACATAGAACTACATGAGGACCTGACTGCGCGTGAGCGAGATGTGCTTCAACTTATCGCCAAGGGCTATGAAAATCAGCGCATCGCAGACGAACTTTTTATCTCTCTCAAGACGGTCAAGACCCATGTGTCCAACATTCTTGCCAAACTTGAGGTCAGCGATCGTACCCAGGCTGCAGTCTATGCCTTTCAACACCACTTGGTGGGGCATGAGAACTTTTAGATGAGTCTAACATATTTACTTGTCGAACTAGAAGCAGCAAAAGATTCTCAAAAAGCAGGCTCCATGGAAGCCTATATGCGCCATCAATTTTCCTTTCTAGGCATTGCGGCTCCTGAAAGAAATGCACTCTATAAAAAATACTTTCCAAAAGCGAAAAAAACAAAGATTATCGACTGGAATTTTGTAGACGCTTGCTGGGAAAAAGAATCTAGAGAATACCAGTATGTGGCTGCCAATTATTTGAAAGCCATGCAATCTTATCTAACGGAGAACGATTTACCTAAGCTTGAGCGGTTAGTCGTCACAAAATCCTGGTGGGATACGGTAGATATCCTAGATCGAGTAGTAGGGAGTTTGGTGTATGACCACCCTGAACTAGAAGAAATAATCTTAAAATGGAGCCTGTCAGACAATATCTGGTTGAGACGCGTCGCTATTGACCACCAGTTGTTAAGAAAAGAGAAGACCAATGTTCAATTACTGGAAAAGATTCTGCTTCATAATTTGAATCAAACAGAATTCTTTATCAATAAAGCCATTGGCTGGGCTCTAAGAGATTACTCCAAAACCAATCCAACTTGGGTAGCAGGTTTCATTGAGAAAAACAAGGAAAGAATGGCTGACCTTAGTATCAAAGAAGCAAGCAAGTACCTCTAGCGTGATTGAAAAGCGCGTTCATTACTTGAAAACAGTCGCCCATTTATGTTATAATAGGCTGTATTTAAAAAATTTTAAGGAGAAATGACAGAATGTCTGTATCATTTGAAAACAAAGAAACAAACCGTGGTGTCTTGACTTTCACTATCTCTCAAGACCAAATCAAACCAGAATTGGACCGTGTCTTCAACTCAGTGAAGAAATCTCTTAATGTTCCAGGTTTCCGTAAAGGTCACCTCCCACGTCCTATCTTCGACAAAAAATTTGGTGAAGAGTCACTTTACCAAGATGTTATGAACGCTCTGTTGCCAAACGCTTATGAAGCAGCTGTAAAAGAAGCTGGTCTTGAAGTCGTTGCGCAACCAAAAATTGACGTGACTTCAATGGAAAAAGGTCAAGACTGGGTTATCACAGCTGAAGTCGTTACAAAACCTGAAGTAAAATTGGGTGACTACAAAAACCTTGAAGTATCAGTTGATCTAGAAAAAGAAGTAACTGACGCTGACGTTGAAGAGCGTATCGAACGCGAACGCAACAACTTGGCTGAATTGGTTATCAAAGAAGCTGCTGCTGAAAACGGCGACACTGTTGTCATCGACTTTGTTGGTTCTATCGACGGTGTTGAATTTGACGGTGGAAAAGGAGAAAACTTCTCACTTGGACTTGGTTCAGGTCAATTCATCCCTGGTTTTGAAGACCAATTGGTAGGTCACTCAGCTGGTGAAACTGTTGATGTTATCGTAACATTCCCAGAAGACTACCAAGCAGAAGACCTTGCAGGTAAAGAAGCTAAATTCGTAACAACTATCCACGAAGTAAAAGCTAAAGAAGTTCCAGCTCTTGACGATGAGCTTGCAAAAGACATCGACGAAGAAGTTGAAACACTTGCTGAATTGAAAGAAAAATACCGCAAAGAATTGGCTGAAGCTAAAGAAGAAGCTTACAAAGATGCAGTTGAAGGTGCAGCAATTGATAAAGCTGTAGAAAACGCTGAAATCGTAGAACTTCCAGAAGAAATGATCCACGAAGAAGTTCACCGTTCAGTAAATGAATTCCTTGGAAACTTGCAACGTCAAGGTATCAACCCTGACATGTACTTCCAAATCACTGGAACTACTCAAGAAGACCTACACAAACAATACGAGGGGGAAGCTGAGTCACGTACTAAGACTAACCTTGTTATCGAAGCAGTTGCCAAAGCTGAAGGATTTGACGCTTCAGAAGAAGAAATCCAAAAAGAAATCGAGCAATTGGCTGCAGATTACAACATGGAAGTTGCACAAGTACAAAGCTTGCTTTCAGCTGATATGTTGAAACACGATATCACAATCAAAAAAGCTGTTGAATTGATTACAAGCACAGCAACAGTTAAATAATCTTATACTCTTCGAAAATCTCTTCAAACTACGTCAGCGTCGCCTTACCGTATATATGTTACTGACTTCGTCAGTTCTATCTACAACCTCAAAGCAGTGCTTTGAGCAACCTGTGGCTATCTTCCTAGTTTGCTCTTTGATTTTCATTGAGTATTAATAAACAAAAAGCCCACCTGATTAGGTGGGTTTTCTTATACACTATTTTCCAAAAATCTCTTTGAGGTCTGCGTCTGTAATCCCAATCATGGCGGGGATGCTGTCCCAGTTTTCTTCGGTCAGGATGTAGGATTCTTCAGAGGCGCTTGATGTGGCTGTTTCAGAGACAGCTGGTTGCTTTTCTTCAACATTTTCAATTAAATCACTGAAGCGTTCAATCAGATAGGTTTTTCGGGCAGTTCCGATGTGTTGGGTAGCATAATCAAAGGCCTGTAATTCGCCTAGTAAGATAAGCTTGCTTTTGGCGCGTGTAATGGCTGTGTAGATGAGATTACGCTCCAGCATACGCCTGCTAGCACTGGTGATAGGTAGGATAACAACAGGAAACTCACTTCCCTGTGATTTATGGATACTCATGGCATAGGCCAAGCGAATCTTGTACCATTCGTTACGTGGGTAAGAGACCTCGTTGCCATCAAAATCAATGACAATCTCATCTTGTTTCGATTCGGTGTATTTACCAGGAATCAGGTCTGTGATAGCTCCTAAATCTCCATTAAAGACATTGATTTCAGCATCGTTGACTAAATGAATGACCTTGTCGCCCTTACGATAATGGCACTGGGGAGCTTCAAAACTGAGTTGGTCTTTTTGTGGTGGATTGAGCAGGTCTTGCATGAGCTGATTGATAGCGTCAATCCCTGCAGTTCCTCGATACATGGGAGCCAGAACTTGGATATCACGGGCAGGAATTCCACTTCTGAGGGCAGCGCCTAAGATTTTCTCAATCGTAGCAGGAATATGGCCACTAGCAATTTCAAAGTAGGAACGGTCAGCTTTTTTCTGGGTGAAATCAGCTGGCAAGATTCCCTGTCGAATCTGACTAGCTAGGGTGACGATAGTTGATTCTTCGCTTTGTCGATAAATTTTTTCCAAGCGAGTCTGAGGAATCAAGGGAATATGAAGCAGATCCGCTAGAACCTGTCCAGGACTGACAGACGGTAGCTGGTCGCTGTCGCCCACGATGAGGATTTTACTGTTAGAAGAGATGTTGGAGAAGAGTTGATTGGCTAGCCAAGTATCCACCATAGAAAATTCATCCACGATGATAAAGTCAGCATCCAGATAATCTTCCAGATGACTGGTATCATCGTCACCTGTCATTCCTAAATGACGGTGTATGGTCGCGCTAGGCAAGCCTGTCAATTCATTCATGCGGCGAGCTGCTCGTCCAGTTGGAGCGGCAAGAAGAATAGGTAGGTTGCTTTTTTTCCTGAGGTCAAGTCCTTCTAAAAGGGCATAAACAGCGATGATACCATTGATAACAGTTGTCTTACCAGTACCAGGTCCACCTGTTAGGATAAAGACCTTGTTCTGGATAGCATCACAGATAGCTTGTTTTTGAATGCTATCATACTCAATCCCCAGCTCTTCCTCGACAGTAGCGATATGTTTTTGAATGGTTTCTAAATCCTGGCTCTTCTGTTTTCCTTTTTCAAGGATACGAACCAAGTGACTGCGGATGCCTTCCTCAGCGAAAAAGAGGCTGTTGTCAAAAATCTTGGTATCAATCTGCTGGACCTTGTCTTCTTCAATGAGGTAGGAGAGTTCTTGGGCCACTTGGCTGGGATCGAGTTCCACGGGGCGGGAAGACTCAAGGAGAGTGAGAGTTTGTTCTAGCAAATCCCGAGCTTCAACGTAGGTATCCCCTGTTTCCATACAGGCCTGAAAAAGACTGTGAACTAGCCCGGCGCGGAAGCGTTCAGGAGCCTGACTTTCGATTCCTAGTTCTTCTGCTAATTGGTCAGCAATGGTAAAGCCCAAACCCTTGATATCCTCAACCAACTGGTAGGGATAATTTTCAACCACATCAAGGGTTTCTTCCTTGTAAAAGTCTTGAATCTGAAAGGCTAGTTTGTTGGGAATGCCGTAGTTGGCTAGTTTGGCCAAAACCATCTCGGTTCCGTAGTTGAGACGGAGGGTGGAGACGAAAGCCTCGCGATTTTTGGCAGATAGTCCTGCGATGCCTTCTAACTTTTCTGGGTGTTGCAAAATTTCGTCAATGGTATTGTCGCCATAGGTATCCACAATTTTCTGAGCTGTCTTGAGACCAATCCCCTTGAAATGGCTACTTGAAAAGTACTTGACCAAGCCCTTGCTAGTTGGTTTTGCACGTTCATAACGACTGATTTGCAGTTGTTCTCCATACTTGGAGTGCTGGACAATTTGCCCCCAAAAAGTATAGTCTTCTCCCTCAATCACGTCAGCCATGGTGCCCGTGACAATAATTTCAAAATCATCAAAATCTTCTGCGTCCGTATCTTCGATTTCTAGGAGGAGGATGCGATAAAAATTGCTGGGATTTTCAAAAATAATCCGTTCAATGGTTCCTGAAAAATAAACTTCCATAAAATTCCTTTGCATGAATAGGTGAGAGTTGGGATTGTTTTTATTTTATACTCTTCGAAAATATCTTCAAACCACGTCAGCTTCCATCTGCAACCTCAAAACAGTATTTTGTGCAGCCTGCAGCTAGCTTCCTAGTTTGCTCTTTGATTTTCATTGAGTATAACTTTGTTTCTATCTTAATCAAACTGGATAGTGAATAATCATATTATCACGATAGAAGAAGAGGCTGAGATTGCTGATTCTCGGCCTCTTCGATTTCTTAAAATGTTCCGATACGGGTGATTGGCCAGAAGCGGAATTTAGCTTCTCCTGTGATATCTTTTGCTTTGAAGGTACCTACGTGGCGGCTGTCGCTCGAAACCAAGCGGTCGTCTCCGAGGAGAAGGTATTCTCCTTCTGGGACAGTAAAGCTAAAGTTGGTGTTGTAGTTGACATCAACTGTGAAGGCTTGAGCTTTTTGAGCGATACTTCTAAAGAAAGTTCCTTTATTTCCTTCAAAGCCCTTGCCTGAGTAGGTGCTTTGGAGTTTATCATCCTTGAAACGTTTGATGTAGTCAGCTAGGTAAGGCTCATCCGTCTCTTTATCATTGATGTAAAGTTTATCGTTTTCGTAACGGATGGTGTCGCCAGGCATTCCGATCACGCGCTTAACGATGTCCTTATTGCCATCTTCCTCATGGGCCACCACGATATCAAAACGGTCAATAGGAAGGTGCTTAACAACAAAGAGAATTTCGCCATCCGCTAGAGTCGGATCCATGGAATGTCCTTCTACGCGGACATTACTCCAAAAAAAGATACGGCTTAAAGCTAGTAATGACAGAATCAGGAGGAATAATCCCCACTCTTTTAAGAAATTTTTAAATGAATTCATAACTTACCTTTCTAAGCGTTTTTTCGCTTTTTCAGTGTTTTTAAAGTGCAATTTGGCGCAGAAATTGAGTCCCTGCATACCATAGGCTTGTAAAATCTGGCTAGCTACCTTATCAGAAGCCGTTCCAGCTCCACTTGGAAGTTGATAGTCCAGTTCTCGTCCCAGATTTTCAAGATTTTCCAGAAAGAGATCACGCGCGATGATAGAAGAAACTGCGACAGCCAAGTATTTGCCCTCAGCCTTTTCTTCTAAGCTGATAGGATTGCTGAAACGATTGGCCTCTTGTGCCAAGTACTTGTCATAATTTTTAGCACTGGTAAAGGCATCAATCACAATTTTCTCAGGCTGAGCCCCTTTTTGAAGGAGGAGATAGATAGCCTGATTATGGAGAGCGACCTTAACCGAAACAGCGTTGTAGCGGTCTCCGATGACCTCATTGTACTTGCTTGGTGAGAGAAGCAGTGCCTGGTGCTGGATTTTTTCCTTGAGAATAGGGGCAATCTGACGAATCTTTTGGTCGGTCAGAGTTTTAGAATCTCCCACACCGAGTTTTCGCAAGAAGTCATGCTGGTCAGGTGTGACAAAGGAAGCCACAACTGCAAGCCCACCAAAGTAGGAACCATTTCCAACCTCATCTGTCCCAATCAAAGGGAAATTTTGTCCCCTGGTTTCCTCTACAACTTGACAGCCAAAGAAACTGGCGTATTTCTCAGCTCCTTCACCCTGAAGCAAGACCTTTCCAGAAGTATAGATAGAAACTGTTGCTTGAGGTAGTCGCAAAAAGTAGCGTATATAGGGATTCTTACTGGGAGCCAGACTGGTTTGATAGTGTTCAAGAAAAGCCTGAATCTCTTTTTCGCTTGGTGTGAGTGTTATACTTGCCATAGTTTCTATTGTACCATAAAAGCAGGCAAATTTGTAAAAACTGACAAAGTTAGCGAATTTTGGTATAATATCGTGAGGTGAATTTTATGGCAAATCTAAATCGATTCAAATTTACATTCGGGAAAAAATCATTAACCTTGACAAGCGAGCATGATAATCTTTTTATGGAGGAAATCGCTAAGGTTGCGACAGAAAAATACCAAGCAATTAAAGAACAAATGTCTAGCGCAGACGATGAAACCATCGCTCTTTTGTTGGCAGTCAACTGTTTGTCAACTCAACTCAGCCGTGAGATTGAATTTGACGATAAGGAGCAAGAGTTAGAAGAACTCCGTCACAAGCTTGTGACTTGCAAGCAAGAACAGAGCAAGATTGAGGATTCCTTATGATTTCACTCCTTCTTCTATTGGTCTTGGCTTGGGGATTTTATATCGGCTATCGGAGAGGTCTGCTCTTACAGGTTTATTACCTGATTTCAGCTCTGGCATCGGCTTTTATGGCTGGTCAGTTTTATAAGGGGCTGGGAGAACAATTCCATTTATTGCTTCCTTATGCAAATCCGCAGGAAGGTCAGGGAACTTTCTTCTTCCCATCGGATCAACTTTTTCAGTTGGATAAGGTCTTTTACGCTGGTATCGGCTACTTGCTTGTATTTGGGATTGTCTATAGCATCGGTCGTTTGCTTGGTCTCTTGTTACACTTACTTCCTAGTAAAAAGCTGGGTGGCAAGTTGTTCCAAGTTTCAGCAGGTATCTTGTCCATGTTGGTGACCTTATTTGTCTTGCAAATGGCCTTGACCATCTTGGCGACAATTCCCATGGCAGCTATACAAAATCCTCTTGAAAAGAGTATCGTCGCAAAACACATCATCCAAAGCATACCAGTAACAACCAGTTGGCTCAAACAAATCTGGGTGACAAATTTAATCGGATAAAAAGGGCAGGAATTTTCCTAGCCCTTTGTTTACAGATTGACTCGAATCTATCAGAATGTAAAAAGCTACCACACCTAGATATTCAAAGACAAGGAAATAAAGATGAACAAGAAAATATTAGAAACATTAGAGTTCAATAAGGTTAAGGCCTTGTTTGAACCTCATTTGTTGACCGAGCAGGGCTTGGAGCAATTGAGACAGCTGGCTCCGACTGCCAAAGCAGATAAAATCAAACAGGCTTTTGCTGAGATGAAGGAAATGCAAGCTCTATTTGTTGAGCAACCGCATTTTACCATTCTCGCAACTAAGGAAATTGCAGGAGTCTGCAAGCGATTGGAGATGGGAGCGGACCTCAATATCGAGGAGTTCCTACTCTTGAAGCGCGTGCTTCTTTCTAGCCGAGAACTGCAAAGTTTTTATGCCAATCTGGAAAATGTCAGCTTGGAAGAATTAGCCCTTTGGTTTGAGAAATTACATGATTTTCCGCAATTACAAGGAAATCTCCAAGCCTTTAATGATGCAGGTTTCATTGAAAATTTTGCCAGTGAAGAATTAGCGCGCATCCGTCGAAAAATCCATGATAGCGAGAGTCAGGTACGCGATGTCTTGCAAGACTTGCTCAAGCAAAAAGCACAGATGTTGACGGAAGGGATCGTTGCCAGTAGAAATGGCCGTCAGGTTTTACCAGTCAAAAACACCTACCGCAATAAGATCGCAGGTGTTGTTCATGATATTTCTGCTAGTGGAAATACCGTCTATATCGAACCCCGTGAGGTGGTCAAACTGAGCGAAGATATTGCTAGTCTGCGAGCAGATGAGCGCTATGAAATGCTTCGTATTCTCCAAGAAATCTCGGAGCGTGTCCGCCCTCATGCGGCTGAGATTGCCAATGATGCTTGGATTATTGGCCATTTAGACTTGATTCGTGCCAAGGTACGCTTTATCCAAGAAAGACAAGCAGTCGTACCTCAGCTGTCAGAAAATCAAGAAATTCAACTGCTCCATGTCTGTCATCCTCTGGTCAAAAATGCCGTCGCAAATGATGTCCATTTTGGTCAAGATTTAACAGCCATTGTCATTACAGGTCCCAATACAGGTGGGAAGACCATCATGCTTAAAACTCTGGGCTTGACGCAGGTTATGGCCCAATCTGGTTTGCCGATTTTGGCAGACAAGGGAAGCCGTGTTGGTATTTTTGAAGAAATCTTTGCCGATATTGGCGATGAGCAATCTATTGAGCAGAGCTTGTCTACCTTCTCTAGCCACATGACCAATATTGTGGATATTCTTGGCAAGGTCAACCAACATTCACTTTTACTCTTGGATGAGTTGGGGGCTGGTACCGACCCTCAAGAGGGAGCCGCCCTCGCTATGGCTATTCTGGAGGACCTTCGTCTGCGTCAAGTCAAGACCATGGCAACCACCCACTATCCGGAACTCAAGGCCTACGGTATTGAGACAGCCTTTGTGCAAAATGCCAGCATGGAGTTTGATACTGCAACTCTTCGTCCAACCTATCGCTTTATGCAGGGTGTGCCTGGCCGAAGCAATGCCTTTGAAATTGCTAAACGTCTAGGTCTATCTGAAGTTATCGTAGGAGATGCCAGCCAGCAGGTCAATCAGGACAATGATGTCAATCGGATTATTGAGCAGCTGGAAGAGCAGACGCTAGAGAGCCGCAAACGCTTGGACAATATCCGTGAGGTGGAGCAAGAAAATCTCAAGATGAACCGTGCTCTAAAAAAACTTTACAACGAGCTCAATCGTGAAAAGGAAACGGAGCTCAATAAAGCGCGTGAACAAGCTGCTGAGATTGTGGATATGGCCCTAAGTGAAAGTGACCAGATTCTTAAAAATCTCCACAGTAAATCTCAACTCAAGCCCCACGAAATTATTGAAGCCAAGGCAAAATTGAAAAAATTGGCTCCTGAAAAAGTGGACTTGTCTAAAAACAAGGTCCTTCAAAAGGCCAAGAAAAAACGAGCTCCAAAGGTGGGAGATGATATCGTGGTTCTCAGTTATGGACAGCGTGGTACCTTGACCAGTCAACTCAAGGATGGCCGCTGGGAAGCCCAAGTAGGCTTGATTAAGATGACCCTGGAAGAGAAAGAGTTTGACCTTGTTCAAGCCCAGCAAGAAAAGCAAGTTAAGAAGAAACAAGTCAATGTTGTGAAACGAACTTCTGGTCGAGGACCACAAGCAAGACTGGACCTTCGAGGCAAGCGTTATGAAGAAGCCATGAATGAGCTAGATGCCTTTATTGACCAAGCCCTGCTTAACAATATGGCCCAAGTCGATATCATCCATGGTATCGGAACAGGTGTCATCCGTGAAGGTGTCACCAAATACCTACAAAGAAACAAACATGTCAAGAGTTTCGGCTATGCCCCACAAAATGCTGGAGGCAGTGGTGCAACTATTGTGACCTTTAAAGGATAGAAGTATTTCGGAATTCATAAAGTGAAAACTGTTGAACTAATTTTTACTAATAAACACATTGACAAAAGCCAACATTTTTTGTAAAATAAGAATCAATTAAATACCAACACCGAATGAAGTTTAATAGAAGTGGGGAATCGTTTGATTTTCCATGACTGTAAATGGACGGAACTCTGGAGAGACCGTAAAGGCACCGAAGGGGCAAGGCAGGCAACTGCTCAAACTCTCAGGTAAAAGGACAGAGCTAGGATAGACCGCTTTTTAGCATTTATCTAAGCATTCCAGAGTACATGTATCTTACATGTGCTCTTTCTTTTGGGGTTGAAAAGATAGGAGAAGGAAATGTTAGAATTGCTTAAATCAATCGATGCTTTTGCTTGGGGCCCACCCCTCTTGATTCTCTTGGTCGGGACAGGGATTTACCTAACTGCCCGTCTAGGCTTCTTGCAGGTTTTGCGTCTGCCCAAGGCCTTCCAGCTTATTTTTACCAAGGATAAGGGACATGGAGATGTGTCCAGTTTTGCGGCCTTGTGTACAGCACTAGCAGCGACAGTTGGTACGGGAAATATTATTGGAGTCGCGACGGCTATCAAGGTCGGTGGCCCAGGAGCTCTCTTTTGGATGTGGATGGCTGCTTTCTTTGGGATGGCTACCAAGTATGCGGAAGGACTACTAGCTATCAAATACCGCACTAAGGACGACCATGGTGCAGTAGCGGGAGGGCCAATGCATTATATCCTTCTAGGGATGGGAGAGAAGTGGCGACCACTTGCCATCTTCTTTGCTCTAGCAGGTGTTCTAGTAGCTTTGTTGGGGATTGGGACTTTCACCCAAGTCAACTCGATTACAGAATCTATCCAGAATACAACGACTATTTCGCCAGCCATCACAGCTCTCGTTCTGTCTGTCTTTGTAGCAATTGCAGTCTTTGGCGGGCTCAAGTCCATTTCAAAGGTTTCAACTACTGTTGTTCCTTTTATGGCTATTATTTATATTTTGGGAACTCTTACAGTTATTTTCTTTAATATTGGAAAAATTCCTGCCACAATCGCTTTAATCTTGACATCAGCATTTAGTCCTGTTGCTGCGGTAGGTGGTTTTGCTGGTGCTAGCATTCGAATGGCTATTCAAAATGGTGTTGCGCGTGGTGTGTTCTCAAACGAATCTGGTCTGGGTTCAGCTCCCATTGCAGCTGCTGCAGCTAAGACAAATGAACCGGTAGAGCAAGGATTGATTTCCATGACAGGAACCTTTATTGATACACTCATTATCTGTACCTTGACTGGTTTAACCATCTTGGTAACTGGTGTTTGGAGTGGTGGTTTGAATGGAGTTGCCTTGACTCAGTCAGCCTTCTCAACAGTCTTTTCACACTTTGGACCTGCCCTCTTAACAATCTTCCTTGTTCTCTTTGCCTTTACAACGATTCTAGGTTGGAACTATTACGGAGAACGTTGTTTCGAGTTTCTCTTTGGGGTTCGTTTTATCTGGCTCTACCGTGTGATTTTTGTGCTCATGGTCTTGCTGGGAGGATTTATCGAGTTGGATATGGTTTGGATTATCGCAGATATTGTCAACGCCTTGATGGCTCTGCCAAACTTGATTGCTCTCTTAGTCTTGTCACCAGTCGTTATTGCTGAGACTAAAAAGTATTTTAATAAATAATGAAATCACACATCGCGTGTGATTTTTTGCTGTCATAAAAAATTTCTATCAGTGCAATTTAAAATATATATTATACACGGTATAGAATCTGTGATAGACTAGGTTTCAACAAAATGAAAAGAGGTTTTATGATGACAACATTTACCATCCATACAGTAGAATCAGCACCAGCAGAAGTGAAAGAAGTTCTTGAAACAGTAGAAAAAGATAACAATGGCTATATTCCCAACCTAATCGGTCTCTTGGCTAATGCACCGACTGCTTTGGAGGCTTACCGTACTGTCGGAGCCATCAATCGTCGCAACAGCCTGACACCCGTTGAGCGTGAAGTAGTGCAAATCACAGCTGCCGTGACCAATGGTTGTGCCTTCTGTGTCGCAGGTCACACAGCCTTTTCAATCAAACAAATCCAGATGAACGATGACCTTCTTCAAGCCCTTCGCAATCGTACTCCAATTGAAACAGATCCTAAATTGGACACCCTAGCTAAGTTTACCTTGGCAGTTATCAATACCAAGGGTCGTGTAGGAGATGAGGCCTTAGCTGAGTTTTTAGAAGCTGGCTACACCCAACAAAATGCCTTGGATGTGGTTCTTGGTGTCAGCCTAGCAAGCCTCTGTAACTATGCCAACAACCTAGCTAATACCCCAATTAACCCAGAATTGCAACCTTATGCTTAATCCTTATCGGAGTAAAAATGAAGTCTAAAATAATCGGACTTCATTTTTTATCCCCTCATTTAAGCGCTTTTATGCTATACTGAAACTAACATGATTATTGGAGGTTAGGATGAAAAAACTCCCCTTAGTATTTTCTGGTTGTTTGCTAGGTTTAGCAGGAGCTGGGAATCTCGTTTTAGATACGTTGCCGGTTCTGTCCCATCTTTTTAGTCTGACAGGTTTGATTTTGTGGATTTATTTTCTAATTCTACATCTCTTTAATTGGAATGAAACCAAGCAAGAATTGACCAAGCCTCCTCTTTTGTCAGGAATGGCTACCTTTCCCATGGCTGGGATGATTTTATCGACTTATGTCTTTCGCGTCTTCCCTCATCTTCCTTTGGTAGCGCAAGGGCTCTGGTGGTTTTCATTTCTCTTGGATTTGACCTTGATTGCTGGTTTCACCATCAAGTTTGCCTGTCCAGGTAAGAGAGTCAGTGCCACTCCAAGCTGGACTGTTCTCTATGTAGGGATAGCAGTGGCAGCCTTGACCTATCCACTTGTAGGTATCATCGAAATTGCCTATGCGACCTTGAGTTTTGGATTTCTCTTGACCTTCTATCTCTATCCGCTTATTTATAGTGATTTAAAGAAACATCCGCTTCCACTAGCCATGCTTGGACAAGAAGGAATCTACTGTGCTCCATTTTCCCTACTCTTGGCCTCTCTGGTTCGAGTTGGCGGAGCCAGCCTACCGACTTGGGTCTTAATCGTCATGATTTTGGCTTCTCAATACTTCTTTTTCTTTGTTTTGACTCGCCTGCCCAATATCTTAAAACAAGGCTTTCAACTAGCCTTCTCAGCCCTTACCTTCCCAACTATTATCACAGCTACTTCGCTCAAGATGGCTCAGGGAATCCTGAAACTTCCATTTCTGGATTATTTGGTACTGGCTGAAACAGCTATTTGCTTAATTATTTTATTCTTTGTATTGGGCGCTTATCTGATTTGGTTACGAAAAAAGGTCTAGCTAGAAATAGCTAAACCTTATTTTTTTATGGTTTGATAACTTCAGCTCCACCCATGTATGGACGAAGTGCTTCTGGGATGGTCACAGAACCATCTGCATTTTGGTAGTTTTCAAGAATAGCAGCCACCGTACGTCCAACTGCAAGTCCAGAACCGTTCAAGGTATGAAGGAGTTTCACCTTGCCATCAGCTTCATCACGGTAACGGATTTGGGCACGACGGGCTTGGAAATCTTCTGTATTTGAACAGCTTGAGATTTCACGGTAATTGTTTTGCGCTGGAATCCATACTTCCAAGTCGTAAGTCTTAGCAGCTGAGAAGCCCATATCTCCAGTAGAGAGAGCAACGACACGGTATGGAAGGTTGAGTTTTTGAAGAATGTTTTCAGCGTTGGCTGTCATTTTTTCCAATTCTTCGTAAGATTCTTCTGGTTTGGCAAATTTAACCATTTCAACCTTGTGGAATTGGTGCAAACGAATCAAGCCACGAGTATCACGACCAGCAGAACCAGCCTCGGAACGGAATGATGGACTCATAGCAGTGAAGTAGATTGGCAGGTCTTTACCGTCAAGGATTTCATCACGGTAGTAGTTTGTCAGAGGAACTTCAGCTGTAGGAATAAGAACATAATTGCTGTCGCTCAATTCAAAAGTATCTTCCTTGAATTTTGGATATTGACCAGTACCAAACATAGAATCGTGGTTAACCATGTAAGGTGTGATGACTTCAGTATAGCCTTCTTTACCATGCTCATCCAACATAAAGTTATAGAGAGCACGTTCCAAACGAGCACCGAGTCCTTTATAGAATAGGAAGCGAGCACCCGTTACCTTACCACCGCGTTCCCAGTCAAGGATACCAAGATCTTCACCAAGATCCCAGTGAGCTTTTGGTTCGAAGTCAAACTCGCGTGGAGTACCCCAACGGCGAACTTCCACATTGTCATCTTCGTCAGCCCCAACAGGAACGCTGTCAGCTGGGATATTTGGAAGAGTAGTGGTAAATTCTGTTAATTTAGCATCGATTTCTGACAATTCAGCATCCAAGGCTTTGACTTCAGCAGATAGATTTTGCATGGCAGCAATCTTGTCATCTGCATTTTCTTTGTTGCGTTTGGCTTGGGCAATCTCAGCAGAAACTGTGTTACGTTCTGCTTTGAGAGTTTCAACCTTGACCAAGATGTCACGACGTTTAGCATCGATTTCTTTCATCTCATTCAAGACAGCAGCATCTACACCACGTGTAGCCAGTTTTTCTGCGACAGCATCAAAGTCTGTACGAATGCGTTTGATATCTAACATAAGAACTCCTTTATGAAAAAAAGCACACCTGACAAAGCGTTGGAGTGGCAGGGCCACGGTTCCATCCAACTTCACAGGTGTGCACTTGATTGTGTATGTAATTGTTATTAACGGTAGAATTTCACCTATCCCTCCTATCTGCTCGCAGCACCCGCAGACTTTCTGAAAGAAGAAGATAACCTACTTATCCGTTGCTATGATTATACTAAAGTTTCTACTTTTTTGCAAATAGATTTTTAAATTTTTGACTAATGGTCTGAATCAGGGTCGGAAGTTTGACGACCTTGTCATTCCCCAGTTTTTCGCGTGCAATTTTGAGAATAGCACCTGAGTCTTTTGAAGCAAAGAGGAATTTTCCTTTGTCTGTAAAGACTTCGAAGTGGCGACTGATTTTGCGACCAGTGACATTGGCTCCAATCTGGTTGATATGGCTCCAAGGAATCTGGATAAATTGTTCGACATTGACATCTGGGTAAAATTCAAGAGCCTGATCACCGACAAGAAATTTCCCAACTTTCCCAGCTATAGAGAGGTAGGAGGTGCCTGTTGTATTGAGAAGCACTGTTTTGTTAAGTGATTGAGCCATGCTTAGTCTTCCTTACTTTCACCGAAAAAGGCATTGTAGAGGGCTTTAATAGCTGCTTTCTCTTGGTCCTTATGGACAACAAACATAATAGATACTTCACTAGAACCTTGAGACATCATCTGGATGTTGATCTTATTTTCAGATAGAGCACGTGTCGCAGTAGCAGTTACTCCTATATGACTCTTCATCTTTTCACCAACAATCATAATGATTGAAAGGTCGTGCTCGATTTCTGCATGGTCTACTTCAGCCTTTTGAATCAACTGACGAAGGATTTCTTCTTCCTTGATAGGAGTTAGTTCGCGAGAACGGAGGATGATTGAAAGATCGTCGATACCTGTTGGCATATGTTCCCAACCGATGTTAAGATCTTCAAGGATTTGTAGAACCTTGCGTCCGAATCCAACCTCACGGTTCATGAGGTATTTCGACATGTTGATGCTGACAAAGTCAGAATCACCGGCAATTCCCACTACTGGAAATTCATCACTACTGTGTTTTAGAACGATACGGGTACCTGGATGGTCAGGATTGTTGGTATTCTTGATAACCAGAGGAATTTTTCCACGGTAGGCAGGAAGAAGTGCCTCGTCATGAAGAACTGAGAATCCTGCATAGGCCAACTCGCGCATTTCACGGTAGGTTAGCTCCGGAATAGAGTGTGGTTGGTGGATAATTCCTGGGTGAGCTGCAAAGATACCATCAACATCCGTAAAGTTTTCATAGAGATCAGCTTTTACACCTGCAGCAATGATAGAACCTGTAATGTCTGAGCCTCCACGTGAGAAGGTACAGATTTGATTTTCCTTGGTAACTCCAAAGAAACCAGGAATGACAAGGACCTCATTTGCATTTGTCAATTCTTCAATCTTGTCATAACTTGATGGAACGATGCGAGCGTTGCCCGGCTCACTTGTGACCACAATCCCAGCTTCTCTAGGGTGAACATAGCGTGCATCGATACCGTTTTGGTTAAAGTAGGCAGCAATCAATTTGGCATTGTTGTTTTCACCGGCTGCTAGGAAAGTATCGTAGAGAAATTCGTTTTCTTCGATAGGAAGACTTGCCAAGGCACGAATACTTTTTGAAATTTTCTCTAGAACAGCTGGCTTCAGTCCTAGTTCACTAACCATGGCAGCATAGCGGTCGATAATCCAGTTTTGGCTCTTGCTAATATCGTTACCAGCAACATAGTCGCGGTAGTATTTAATCAAGGCATCCGTAACTTTAGTATCTTCAGCATTGCGTTTACCAGGCGCAGAAACAACTACAAAACGGCGTTCAGGATCGCTTTTTACGATGTTTAAAACTTTTTCTAATTGACTAGCAGAGGCAAGGGAGCTACCTCCGAATTTAACAACTTTCATAAGAACTCCTAAAGTAAGTATTTTATACGATTATAGCAGAAAGAAAACCTTTTTTCAATGAAGAAAATGAGATGCTTTCTATGATAAAGCGAGTCTTCTTAATCGGCTGAGACACTTTCAGCCGATTTTTTCTTGCTTTCAAGTTGTAAAAAAGATATACTTCGATAATGAAATAATTTAAACTGCTTATAAAATGAAAAGGAGTCCCGATGGAACACATTATTTATCAGCTTGAAGAGAACTTGGCAATCCTTACCTTGAATCGTCCTGAGGTCGCAAATGGTTTTCATATTCCTATGTGTGAGGAGATTTTAGAAGTTCTAACTTTGGCAGAAGAGAATCCAGCTGTACATTTTATCTTGATTAATGCGAATGGTAAAGTCTTTTCAGTTGGGGGAGATTTAGTAGAGATGAAGCGGGCAGTGGATGAGGATGATATTCCATCATTGACTAAAATCGCAGAATTGGTCAATACTATTTCTTATAAAATCAAGCAAATAGGAAAACCTGTTTTAATGGAAATTGACGGGGCTGTTGCAGGTGCTGCGGCAAATATGGCTGTTGCGGCAGATTTCTGTCTAGCGACCGATAAGGCTAAATTTATCCAAGCCTTTGTCGGAGTCGGTTTGGCTCCAGATGCAGGAGGAATTCATCTCTTGAGCCGAAGTATTGGTGTGACGCGTGCTGTTCAACTAGCTATGACAGGAGAGGCTTTGACTGCTGATAAAGCTCTGGATTGGGGTCTTGTTTACCGTGTATGTGAAGTTGACAAACTAGAAAAGACCAGAGAACAGCTTCTTAAAAAATTAAGACGTGGCTCAGCTAATTCCTATGCTGCCATCAAGAAGTTGGTTTGGGAGAGTCAATTTAAAGATTGGCAAGATTATGCTGCTTTAGAATTGAAGCTACAGGAATCCTTGGCCAAAACAGAGGATTTCAAAGAAGGAGTTCGGGCTCATTCGGAGAGAAGAAGACCGAAATTTACTGGAAAATAAGAAAATACTTGCACTGTTCTTTGAAGTTTGATATAATTTTTTTGTCAAATGTTTTGATTGTGAAAGTTTTTTGAAAAGGAGGGAAAAGAGATTGGACTACCAACGAATTAATGAATATTTAACATCTATATTTAACAATGTCCTCGTCATCGAGGAAGTTAGCTTGAGGGGTAGTCGTTTCAAGGATATCTCCATCAAAGAAGTCCATACAATCGATGTAATTGGAAAATTCCCAGACGTGACACCAAGTCAAGTGTCAAAAGAGTTGATGGTGACTCTTGGGACTGTTACGACGAGTTTAAATAATCTCGAACGTAAGGGGTACATTGAACGTATTCGCTCAGAGCAGGATCGTCGTGTGGTGCATCTGCATTTGACAAAGAAGGGTCGCTTGGTTCATAGACTACATAAACGCTTCCATAAGGCCATGGTCGAAAATATTATCGACGGTATGAGCAAGGAAGAAACTGAGGTTATGGGCAAAGGTTTGACGAAACTTTATCAATTTTTGGAGGATTTGAAATAATGGCTTTTGCAAAAATAAGCCAGGTTGCTCATTATGTGCCAGAGCAAGTGGTTACAAATCATGATTTGGCCCAGATTATGGATACCAATGATGAGTGGATTTCAAGTCGGACGGGAATACGACAAAGGCATATTTCAAGAACAGAATCTACCAGTGATTTGGCTACAGAGGTTGCTAAGAAACTAATGGAAAAAGCTGGAATCACAGGGAAAGAACTGGATTTTATCATCCTAGCTACCATTACTCCAGATTCGATGATGCCCTCTACGGCTGCTCGTGTTCAAGCTAATATTGGTGCTAATAAGGCCTTTGCTTTTGACCTAACAGCGGCTTGCAGTGGATTTGTATTTGCTCTTTCAACTGCTGAAAAGTTTATCGCTTCTGGTCGCTTTCAAAAAGGCTTGGTGATTGGCAGTGAGACTCTTTCTAAAGCAGTCGATTGGTCGGACCGATCAACAGCTGTTTTGTTCGGAGATGGTGCTGGTGGTATCTTGCTAGAAGCTAGCGATAAGCAACATTTCCTAGCGGAGAGTCTCAATAGTGATGGTTCACGAAGCGAGTGTCTGACCTATGGACATTCAGGCTTGCATTCTCCGTTTTCAGATCAAGAAAGCGCAGATTCATTTTTGAAGATGGATGGACGCGCAGTCTTTGATTTTGCCATTCGAGATGTAGCCAAGTCTATCAAACAGACCATTGAAGAATCTCCTGTAGAGGCGACAGACTTGGATTATCTGCTACTTCATCAAGCCAATGACCGTATCTTGGATAAGATGGCTAGGAAAATCGGTGTCGACCGAGACAAACTTCCAGCCAATATGATGGAATATGGCAATACCAGTGCAGCAAGTATCCCGATTTTACTTTCAGAGTGTGTAGAACAAGGACTAATCCGTTTAGATGGTAGCCAGACTGTTCTGCTATCAGGCTTCGGTGGAGGCTTGACCTGGGGCACGCTCATTCTTACAATTTAGGTAATCATGTGGTGAACACATTGTTATAAAAAACTATTTATTTTAAAGGAGTCCTATCATGGCAGTATTTGAAAAAGTACAAGAAATTATCGTTGAAGAACTTGGAAAAGACGCATCAGAAGTAACACTTGAATCAACTTTTGATGATTTGGATGCAGATTCATTGGATTTGTTCCAAGTAATCTCAGAAATCGAAGATGCTTTTGATATCCAAATCGAAGCAGAAGATGACTTGAAAACAGTTGGTGACTTGGTTGCCTACGTTGAAGAGCAAACAAAATAAACAGAATATAGATAGAAGGAGTAGGGAAACCCGCTCCCTCTTGTTTAGGCAATAGTTTGATTTTCAAATTATGACGGTATCGAACTATTACTTAAGCAAGAAACGATGGAGGCACTATGAAAACGCGTATTACAGAATTATTGAATATTGATTATCCTATTTTCCAAGGAGGAATGGCCTGGGTTGCTGATGGTGATTTAGCAGGGGCTGTTTCCAAGGCCGGAGGACTAGGAATTATCGGTGGGGGGAATGCCCCTAAAGAAATTGTCAAGGCAAATATTGATAAAATCAAGTCATTGACGGATAAACCCTTTGGTGTCAACATTATGCTCTTGTCTCCCTTTGTGGAAGATATTGTAGACCTCGTTATCGAGGAAGGGGTGAAGGTAGTGACAACAGGCGCAGGAAATCCTGGTAAATACATGGCACGCTTCCATGAAGCAGGTATTACGGTTATTCCTGTTGTACCAAGTGTTGCCCTAGCTAAACGCATGGAAAAAATCGGTGCGGACGCTGTTATTGCAGAAGGAATGGAAGCTGGGGGGCATATCGGGAAATTAACAACCACGACCTTGGTGCGTCAGGTTGCTGCTGCTGTATCTATTCCTGTTATTGCTGCAGGAGGGATTGCAGATGGTGAAGGTGCTGCGGCTGGCTTTATGCTAGGTGCAGAGGCTGTTCAGGTTGGAACGCGTTTTGTCGTTGCAAAAGAGTCTAATGCCCATCCAAATTATAAGGCGAAAATTTTAAAAGCTAGAGATATTGATACTACGATTTCAGCCCAGCACTTTGGGCATGCAGTTCGTGCGATTAAAAATCAGTTGACTCGTGATTTTGAAAAAGCTGAGAAAGATGCCTTTAAACAAGAAAATCCTGATTTGGAAATCTTTGAACAAATGGGAGCAGGTGCCCTAGCCAAAGCGGTTGTTCACGGAGATGTGGATGGCGGATCTGTTATGGCAGGTCAGATTGCAGGGCTTGTTTCCAAGGAAGAAACAGCAGAAGAAATCCTAAAAGATTTGTACTACGGAGCAGCTAAGAAAATTCAAGAAGAAGCCTCTCGTTGGGCAGGAGTTGTAAGAAATGACTAAAACAGCCTTTTTATTTGCTGGCCAAGGTGCCCAGTATCTAGGTATGGGCCGTGATCTCTATGATCACTATCCTATTGTTAAGGAAACAATTGATCAAGCTAGTCAGGTACTTGCTTACGATTTGCGTCATCTCATTGATAGGGAAGAAGAAAAACTCAATCAGACTCGCTATACGCAACCAGCTATTTTAGCAACTTCAGTTGCTATTTACCGATTATTGCAAGAAAAGGGCTATCAGCCTGATATGGTTGCTGGTTTGTCTCTTGGAGAATACTCTGCCTTGGTGGCCAGCGGTGCCTTGGATTTTGAAGAAGCGGTTGCTTTGGTAGCTAAGCGTGGAGCCTATATGGAAGAAGCAGCCCCTGCCGGCTCTGGCAAGATGGTGGCAGTTCTCAATACGCCAGTAGAGGTCATTGAAGAAGCTTGTAAAAAGGCTTCTGAACTTGGAGTGGTTACCCCAGCCAACTATAATACACCTGCACAAATCGTGATTGGTGGAGAAGTGGTAGCAGTTGATCGAGCTGTTGAACTCTTGCAGGAAGCAGGTGCCAAACGCTTGATTCCTCTCAAGGTTTCAGGACCCTTTCATACTGCTCTCCTTGAGCCTGCTAGTCAGAAACTAGCTGAAACTCTAGCTCAGGTAAGTTTTTCAGATTTTATTTGTCCCCTAGTCGGCAATACAGAAGCAACTGTTATGCAAAAAGAAGATATTGCTCAACTCTTGACGCGTCAAGTCAAGGAACCCGTGCGTTTCTATGAAAGTATTGCAGTTATGCAAGAAGCAGGCGTAACCAACTTTATCGAGATTGGACCGGGGAAAGCTTTATCAGGCTTTGTCAAAAAAATTGATAAAACGGCTAAACTAGCTAATGTTGAAGATCAGGCTAGCTTGGAAGCCTTGCTAGAAAACTAGTAATCCCTTCTCCCATAAATACAAGAGGAAACAGGAGAAAAGAATGCAACTAAAAAATAAAAATATCTTTATTACAGGTTCTAGTCGTGGAATTGGTCTTGCTATTGCCCACAAGTTTGCTCAGGCAGGAGCCAATATCGTCTTAAACAGTCGTGGGGCAATCTCTGAGGACTTGCTTGCCGAGTTTGCAGACTATAGTGTCAAGGTAGTTCCCATTTCAGGAGATGTGTCAGATTTTGCAGACGCTAAGTGTATGATTGAGCAAGCTATTGCAGACCTGGGTTCAGTAGATGTTTTGGTTAACAATGCAGGAATTACCCAAGATACCCTGATGCTCAAGATGACAGAAGAAGATTTTGAAAAAGTGCTCAAGGTTAACCTGACTGGCGCCTTTAACATGACACAATCAGTCTTGAAACCGATGATGAAAGCCAGAAAAGGTGCTATCATTAATATGTCTAGTGTTGTTGGTTTGATGGGAAATATCGGTCAAGCTAACTATGCTGCTTCTAAGGCTGGTTTGATTGGTTTTACCAAGTCTGTAGCGCGTGAAGTGGCCAATCGCAATATCAGGGTTAATGCTATTGCACCTGGAATGATTGAGTCCGATATGACAGCTGTTCTATCAGACAAGGTAAAAGATGCCATGCTGGCGCAAATTCCTATGAAAGAATTTGGGCAGGCAGAGCAGGTTGCAGATTTAACAGTATTTTTAGCAGGCCAAGATTATCTAACTGGTCAAGTGGTTGCCATTGATGGTGGCTTAAGTATGTAGCAGAAGCTAGAGGTGAAAAAAGATGAAACTAAATCGCGTAGTAGTAACAGGTTATGGAGTAACATCTCCAATCGGAAATACACCAGAAGAATTTTGGAATAGTTTGACAACTGGGAAAATTGGAATTGGTCAAATTACGAAATTTGATCATAGTGACTTTGATGTGCATAATGCGGCAGAAATCCAAGATTTTCCTTTTGATAAATACTTTGTAAAAAAAGATACCAATCGTTTTGATAACTATTCTTTGTACGCCTTGTATGCAGCCCAAGAAGCTGTTAATCATGCAGGTCTTGATGTAGAGGCTATTGACAAGGATCGTTTTGGTGTTATCGTGGCCTCTGGTATTGGTGGAATCAAGGAAATTGAAGATCAAGTGCTTCGCCTAAATGACAAAGGACCAAAACGTGTGAAACCATTGACCCTTCCAAAAGCCTTGCCAAATATGGCTTCAGGAAATGTTGCTATGCGTTTTGGAGCAAACGGTGTTTGTAAATCTATCAATACTGCCTGTGCTTCATCAAATGATGCGATTGGGGATGCCTTCCGCTCCATTAAGTTTGGTTTCCAAGATGTTATGTTGGTAGGTGGTTCAGAAGCCTCTATCACACCTTTTGCTATCGCTGGTTTCCAAGCCCTAACAGCTCTCTCTACTACAGAGGATCCAGCTCGCGCTTCTATTCCATTTGATAAGGACCGTAATGGTTTTGTTATGGGAGAAGGTTCAGGGATGTTGGTTCTTGAAAGCCTTGAACACGCCGAAAAACGTGGGGCAACCATCCTTGCAGAAGTGGTTGGTTACGGAAATACCTGTGATGCCTACCACATGACTTCTCCTCATCCAGAAGGTCAGGGTGCTATCAAGGCCATCAAATTAGCCTTGGAAGAAGCGGAAATTTCTCCAGAGCAAGTAGCCTATGTCAATGCTCACGGAACATCAACTCCGGCTAATGAAAAAGGAGAAAGTGGTGCGATCGTAGCTGTTCTTGGTAAGGAAGTCCCTGTATCATCAACTAAGTCTTTCACAGGACATTTGCTGGGCGCTGCAGGTGCAGTAGAAGCTATCGTTACCATTGAAGCTATGCGTCATAACTTTGTACCAATGACAGCTGGAACAAGTGAAGTATCAGATTATATCGAAGCCAATGTCGTTTATGGACAAGGCTTGGAGCAAGAAATTCCATACGCTATTTCAAATACCTTTGGTTTTGGTGGCCACAATGCAGTTCTTGCTTTCAAACGTTGGGAGAATAAATAAGTATGAATTTAAACGATATTAAGGACTTGATGGCTCAATTTGACCAGTCAAGTTTGAGAGAGTTTTCTTATAAGAATGGGACGGATGAATTGCAGTTTAGCAAGAATGAAGCTAGATTGGTGTCTGAAGTTTCACCTCAAGTTGCTCCAGCAGAAACTGTAGTGGAAGAAGTTCCTGCTCCAGCTGAAGCAAATGTGGCTGCTGAGGGAGATGTTGTAGAGAGCCCACTTGTTGGGGTGGCTTACTTGGCTGCTGGTCCAGATAAACCTGCCTTCGTTTCAGTTGGTGATAGTGTCAAAAAAGGTCAAACATTGGTCATTATCGAAGCCATGAAAGTCATGAATGAAATCCCAGCTCCTAAGGATGGTGTGGTAACGGAAATTCTCGTTTCTAACGAAGAAATGGTTGAATTTGGTAAAGGATTGGTACGTATCAAATGATCGATATTCAAGGAATCAAAGAAGCCCTTCCACACCGTTATCCTATGCTACTAGTAGATCGTGTGTTGGAAGTGAGCGAGGATACCATTGTTGCCATCAAAAATGTGACCATTAACGAGCCTTTCTTTAACGGCCATTTTCCTCAATACCCTGTCATGCCAGGTGTTCTGATTATGGAAGCATTAGCGCAAACAGCTGGTGTCTTGGAGTTGTCAAAACCTGAAAATAAGGGGAAACTGGTCTTTTACGCTGGTATGGACAAGGTTAAATTCAAGAAGCAAGTTGTACCAGGTGACCAATTGGTTATGACAGCAACGTTTGTAAAACGTCGTGGCACAATTGCTGTGGTTGAAGCAAAGGCTGAAGTGGATGGCAAGCTTGCAGCTAGTGGTACTCTTACCTTTGCAATAGGGAACTAAGGAGGTTCTCCATGTTTCGAAAAATCTTAATTGCCAATCGTGGTGAAATTGCGGTTCGTATTATCCGTGCGGCGCGTGAATTGGGCATTTCGACGGTGGCGGTTTATTCAACTGCTGATAAGGAAGCCCTGCATACGCTTTTGGCAGATGAAGCAGTTTGTATCGGTCCTGGTAAGGCAACTGAGTCTTATCTCAATATTAATGCGGTTCTATCAGCTGCAGTCTTGACTGAGGCAGAAGCCATTCACCCAGGTTTTGGATTTCTCAGCGAAAATTCCAAATTTGCGACCATGTGTGAAGAAGTTGGTATCAAGTTTATCGGTCCATCTGGTCATGTTATGGATATGATGGGGGATAAGATCAATGCGCGCGCTCAGATGATTAAAGCAGGCGTGCCTGTTATACCAGGTTCAGATGGAGAAGTGCATAACTCTGAAGAAGCCTTGATTGTTGCTGAAAAAATTGGCTATCCTGTGATGCTCAAGGCTTCAGCAGGTGGTGGTGGTAAAGGGATTCGTAAGGTTGAAAAGCCAGAAGACCTCGTTTCAGCCTTTGAGACTGCCTCTAGCGAAGCCAAGGCCAATTATGGCAATGGTGCTATGTATATAGAACGGGTTATCTATCCAGCTCGTCACATCGAGGTTCAAATCCTAGGAGATGAGCATGGACATGTGATTCACTTGGGGGAACGGGATTGTTCTCTTCAACGGAATAACCAAAAGGTTTTGGAAGAAAGTCCTTCAATTGCAATCGGAAAAACGCTGCGTCATGAAATCGGTGCTGCGGCTGTTCGAGCGGCAGAGTCTGTTGGCTATGAGAATGCAGGGACCATTGAGTTTCTTCTTGATGAATCCAGTGGCAAATTCTACTTCATGGAAATGAATACACGTGTTCAGGTGGAACATCCAGTAACAGAGTTTGTTTCAGGTGTGGATATCGTTAAGGAACAGATTCGCATTGCAGCAGGTCAACCTCTGTCTGTTAAGCAAGAAGATATTGTTCTACGAGGTCATGCTATTGAATGTCGTATCAATGCTGAAAATCCAGCCTTCAACTTTGCTCCAAGTCCAGGTAAGATTACCAATCTCTATCTTCCAAGCGGAGGTGTTGGCTTGCGCGTGGATTCAGCAGTTTATCCAGGCTATACCATTCCCCCCTATTATGATAGTATGATTGCCAAAATCATCGTTCACGGTGAAAATCGTTTTGATGCCTTGATGAAAATGCAACGTGCCCTCTACGAACTAGAGATAGAGGGGGTGCAGACCAATGCAGATTTCCAGCTTGACCTCATTTCAGATCGCAATGTCATTGCTGGAGATTACGATACTTCCTTCTTGATGGAAACTTTCTTACCCAAATATCAAGAAAAAGAATAAAATGACTTCAAGAGTTTAAACCGAAAAGGGGAATCAATGGCTCTATTTAGTAAAAAAGATAAGTATATTCGAATCAATCCCAATCGTTCGGTTAGGGAAAAGCCTCAAGCCAAGCCAGAGGTTCCAGATGAATTATTCTCCCAGTGTCCAGGCTGCAAGCATACCATCTATCAGAAGGATCTGGGAAGTGAGCGTATCTGTCCACATTGTAGCTATACCTTTCGTATTTCTGCCCAAGAACGCTTGGCTTTGACGATTGATATGGGAACCTTCAAGGAATTGTTTACAGGGATTGAAAGCAAGGATCCCTTGCATTTCCCTGATTATCAAAAGAAACTAGCAGCTATGCGTGAAAAAACTGGTCTGGATGAAGCTGTTGTGACAGGAACTGCTCTTATTAAAGGTCAGACTGTGACTCTTGGGATTATGGATTCCAACTTTATCATGGCTTCTATGGGTACGGTTGTAGGGGAGAAAATCACTCGCTTGTTTGAGTATGCGACGGTTGAAAAGTTGCCAGTTGTCCTCTTTACAGCCTCTGGTGGAGCCCGTATGCAGGAAGGAATCATGAGTCTCATGCAAATGGCTAAGATCTCTGCAGCAGTTAAGCGCCATTCAAATTCTGGTCTCTTTTACCTGACCATTCTGACAGATCCAACGACAGGTGGTGTAACAGCTTCTTTCGCTATGGAAGGGGATATTATTCTAGCAGAACCACAGAGCTTGGTCGGTTTTGCTGGGCGTCGTGTGATTGAAAATACGGTTCGTGAAAGCTTGCCTGAGGATTTCCAAAAGGCAGAATTCCTATTGGAGCATGGATTTGTGGATGCTATTGTTAAAAGAAGAGACTTGCCAGATACGATTGCTAGTCTAGTCAGATTGCACGGAGGGAGTCCTAGATGAATATTGCAAAAATAGTCAGAGAAGCGCGTGAGCAGAGTCGCTTGACAACCTTGGACTTTGCGACAGGCATTTTTGATGAATTTATCCAATTACACGGTGACCGTTCTTTTCGTGACGATGGTGCAGTTGTTGGTGGTATTGGCTGGCTTGGAGATCAAGCTGTAACAGTAGTTGGTATCCAAAAAGGCAAGAGCTTACAAGACAACCTCAAACGGAATTTTGGACAACCACATCCAGAAGGTTACCGCAAGGCCCTACGTTTGATGAAACAGGCTGAAAAATTTGGCCGTCCAGTTGTGACCTTTATCAATACAGCAGGTGCCTATCCTGGTGTCGGAGCGGAAGAACGTGGTCAAGGTGAAGCTATTGCTCGCAATCTCATGGAAATGAGTGACCTGAAAGTTCCTATTATCGCCATCATTATCGGTGAAGGTGGTTCAGGTGGGGCTTTGGCTCTAGCAGTCGCGGACCGTGTCTGGATGCTGGAAAATTCCATCTATGCCATTCTCAGTCCAGAAGGCTTTGCTTCCATTCTATGGAAGGACGGCACTCGTGCCATGGAAGCAGCAGAACTGATGAAAATCACCTCACATGAACTGTTAGAAATGGACGTGGTGGATAAGGTGATTTCTGAAGCAGAACTTTCTAGCAAAGAACTGATTAAAAGTGTCAAAAAAGAACTACAAGACGAGCTAGCCATGCTTTCACAAAAACCTCTAGAAGAGTTGTTGGAAGTGCGCTATCAACGGTTTAGAAAATACTAATACTCTTCGAAAATCTCTTCAAACCACGTCAGCTTCGCCTAGTCGTATATATGTTACTGACTTCGTCAGTTCTATCCATAACCTCAAAACCGTGTTTTGAGGTTATGGATAGCTTCCTAGTTTGCTCTTTGATTTTCATTGAGTATAATTCTTTAGAATACGCAAAAACTAGAACTGGAAGTCAGTTCTAGTTTTTATGTGCTTCTTACTCTATATCAAGAGAAAGTCAAAAGGTGCTTGGAAGACCAAACACCTTTTCGATTATTCATTTTCTTCAGTTACAAATTGACTAAGCAGTCCGTTGATAAAGCGGGCTGATTTTTGATCTGAAAAATTCTTAGCGAGTTCAATGGCTTCATTGACTGCTACCAGCTGAGGTGTATCAAATGATGTGATTTCAAAGATTCCTAAGCGTAGTAAGTTTTTTTCGACCAAGGTCAAGCGTTCAACTGTCCAGCCTGACTTGAGGTGCTGGTTGATTTGGTTATCCAACTCGTCTTTTTGAGCTTGAACACCAGAAACCAAATTCAGAAGAAAGGCAGGGATTTGCACATCTGCATCTTCACGGTCATGTGTGTAGGCAAAGTGACAAGCCGTTTCCATATCTGTACCGAATTCAAGACTCATAAGAGCTTGAAAAGCGCATTTACGAAGTTCGCGTCTAGATTCTAATAATGGACTAGTCATTGAGGAAGTCCTCGTTAAATAGATCTTTCAACTCTGGTTTAGGTGTTTTGTCTGGAACAATTCCTGTAACATGGATATTGACAGCAGAAAGTTCCACATCAGCCATATCATGGACAGCATCTTTGACCGCTTTTTGAATAGCAAGAGCAACTTTTGGTACTTTCACACCGTACTCAAGGTAGAGGTAGATGTCAGCAGTTAGTTCTTCGTTGCTTTCTTTTAAGTAGACGCCACGACCAAGAGAGAGTTTTGATAGGGTATCAGATACGGATTTATTTGAAAATGAGTGAACACCATCAACTTTAGCAGTTGCGATGGCAATGATTTTTTCAAGTACACGTGGAGCGATAACGATTTCGCCAAATTGTTCTTCAGTTCCCATAGAATGACCTCTTTCTAGAGATTAGGCACGAGAAACGTAAGTTCCTTCTGCAGTGTTGATGATCAATTTTTGTCCAGCTTCGATGAAGTCTGGAACGTTGACAACAAGTCCAGTTTCCATAGTTGCTGGTTTACCAGAACCTGTAACAGTAGCACCTTTGATAGATGGTTGTGTTTCAGCAACTGTCAATTCAACAGTAGTTGGTACAGTTACACCGATTACTTCAGTTCCGTAGAATTGGATTTTCACATCAGAGTTTTCAAGGATGTAAAGCAATTCATTTTCAACATTTACGACTGGGATTTCGTATTGGTCGTAAGTTTCAGTGTTCATGAAGTAGGCAGTTTCATCCATTTTGTACAAGTATTGAGCTGGAATAGTCTCGATAATAGCTTGTTCGAATTTTTCTTCTGGACGGTAGCTTGTGTCAAAAGTAGAACCAGTACGGACATCACGCAATTTCATACGCATGATCGTGTTTCCTTTACCTGGTTTGTGGTGGCTAGCTTCCAAAACGCGGATCAATTTTCCGTCTGCAGTTTCAAATGTCATACCAGCTTTCAATTTGCTTGCTTCAATCATGTTTTTACCTCTTTAATAAATATTATTACTCCTCATTTTACCATAAAATCTTCTGGAAATAAAGCCAAAATAGTTATTGGGATTTGGTAGGAGCGAAAAAAACCAACCTCAGGGCTGGTTTCTTTTACATATTAATCTTCTTTCAACTTCGCTAATTCTTGAGCAAGAAGTTGAAGGGCAACTTGTGGGTTGGCTTGGCCTTTGGTTGCTTTCATCAGGAAGCCTGTGAAGGCCTTGTCTGCGTTACGTTTACCTGACTTGAAGTCGGCAACTGCGGCTTCGTTATCCGCAAAGACTTGGTGGATAATTGGAATCAAGACAGCTGGATCTGAGATTTGGACCATGCCTGCTTTTTCCACGTATTCACGCGCTCCACCGCCATTTTTCGCCAGGTGGACAAAGACTTTCTTAGCAATCTTAGAAGAGATAGTGCCGTCTTCGATGATGGCAATCATTTCAACCAAGTTTTCTGGTGTCAATTCGATTTGTTCCAGTGTCTTGCCTTCAGCGTTCAAGAACTGAGCAACCTCACCTTGGAGCCAGTTAGAGACTTGTTTAGCATCGCCACCGAGAGCAACAGCTTTTTCAAAGAAATCAGAAGTGACTTTGTTCGCAGTTAACTGACTAGCATCATAGTCTGACAAGCCAAGGTCAGATACATAACGCGCACGGCGTTCTTTTGGAAACTCTGGCAACTCTGTACGCATTTCTTCGATCCACTCATCTGAAATTTCAAAGATAGGTAGGTCAGGTTCTGGGAAGTAGCGGTAGTCAGCAGCGCCTTCCTTAACACGCATGAGGATAGTTGTCTTGTTGGCTTCATCGTAACGGCGTGTTTCTTGGCGGATTTGACCACCTGAGCGTAGGATTTCAGCCTGACGTTGGACTTCGTATTCAAGACCCTTGCGAACATTTGAGAAGGAATTCAAGTTCTTCAACTCAGTCTTGGTACCGAATTTCTCTTGACCATAAGGACGAAGGGAGATGTTAGCATCCACACGCATAGAACCTTCTTCCATCTTAACGTCAGAAATACCAGCGTACTGGATAACTTCCTTGAGGGCTGTCAGATAAGCGTAGGCTTCTTCTGGCGAACGCATGTCAGCCTCAGATACGATCTCAATCAATGGAACACCTTGGCGGTTGAGGTCAACATAAGAGTAGCCATCTGTACCGTGGGTGTTTTTACCAGCGTCTTCCTCTAGGTGGGCGCGTTCGATACCGATTTTCTTGGTCGTACCGTCTTCTAGCTCAACTTCAATCCATCCATTGTAACCAATTGGCTCATCAAATTGAGAAATTTGGTAGGCTTTGGGATTATCAGGATAGAAGTAGTTCTTGCGGTCAAAGTGCATCTTTTTATGGATGTCCATGTTGAGGGCAAGAGCTGCCTTGATACCGGCATCAACAACACCTTTATTGAGAACTGGCAGAACTCCTGGGAAGGACCAGTCAATCACGTTAGTGTTGGCATTTTGGTCATTTCCAAAGTGGGCAGAAGTAGGTGAGAAGATTTTTGAATTGGTGTTGAGCTCTACGTGGACTTCAAGTCCAATGACTGTTTCAAAGTTCATTAGTTGTCACCTCCAAAAATCACGGGTTGTTGTTTGTGGTAGTCTGTTGTTGCTTCAAAGGCAGCAGCAGCTTGGTAAATGGTTTCCTCAGAGTACTTAGGACCAATCAATTGGAGTCCGACAGGGAGACCTTGAGAGAATCCAGCAGGAATCGAAATCCCTGGAAGACCAGCTAAGTTAACTGGGATGGTCAAGAGGTCAGCTAAGTACATGGCAACTGGGTCGTGGTTGAGAGAATTTAAGTCATAGGCAACGCTTGGAGCAGTTGGACCCAAAATCAAGTCGTAATCCGCAAAGACTTTTTCGAAATCTTGGATGATGAGGGTACGAACCTGTCCAGCTTTCTTGTAGTAAGCATCATAGTAACCTGATGAAAGACTGAAAGTACCAAGCATGATACGGCGTTTAACCTCTTCACCGAATCCTTGGCTACGGCTATTTACATAGATTTCATCAAGGTTTGTCGCATCCTCTGCACGGTAGCCATAACGAATACCGTCAAAGCGTTGCAAGTTTGATGAAGCTTCAGATGAAGCGATAATGTAGTATACTGCCACACCATATTTAGAGTGAGGGAGGCTGACTTCTTCAACGATAGCGCCAAGTTTTTCAAAGTGCTTAGCAGCATTTAGAATAGTTTCCTTAACCTCTGGGGCAATCCCTTCACCAAGGTATTCCTTAGGCAAAGCGATTTTCATGCCCTTGACGTCTTGACCGATTTTTGAAGTAAAGTCGGCAATGCGGACAGGAGCAGAAGTAGAGTCTTTATCATCTTCGCTGGCAATAGCATTGAGCAAGAGGGCATTTTCCTTAACAGTTGGTGCAAAAGGTCCAATCTGGTCTAATGAGCTACCGAAGGCAATGAGACCGAAACGAGAAACCGTTCCGTAGGTTGGTTTGAGACCAACGATCCCGTTGAAGGCAGCAGGTTGGCGGATAGAACCACCCGTATCAGAACCAAGTGACAAGCGGACTTGTCCAGAAGCTACAGCTGCGGCAGAACCACTTGATGAACCACCAGGCACCTTGCTGTGGTCCCAAGCATTTTTAGTAGCGCCGTAGTGGGAAGTCTCACCTGAACCACCCATGGCAAATTCGTCCATATTGGTCTTTCCAACGACAATCATGCCTTTAGCCTTTGCATTGGCAACCGCAGTCGCATCAAAGATAGGCTCGTAGTTGTAGAGCATTTTTGAGGCAGCAGTTGTGAGAATACCGTCTGTAGAGATATTATCCTTAACAGCAAGTGGAATTCCTGAAAGGACATTATCAGCGTCAATTCCAGCTTCATCAATGGCTTTAGCTTGAGCAAGAGCTTGCTCTTCAGCGATGGTAACGAAAGCGTTGATAGCTGTCTCGCGAGACTTGATATCTTCAAGAGTAGCTTGTGTCAATTCAGTTGCAGAAATTTCCTTAGAGACAAGGAGATTGTGCAAGTCTTCAATGGTTTTATGGTTAAAAGTCATTAGGCATCTCCTCCATCGTCTAGGATAGCTGGCACCTTGATATAGTAGTTATCTTTTTCAGGTACGTTTTTAAACAGGCGGTCACGGTCTGTTCCTTCTTCAGCCACATCAGGGCGGAGTACGGTCTTACGGTCAGCCATGGTCGTAGTAGGTGCGACACCAGTTGTGTCAACTTCGCCCAGCAATTCAACCATGTCAACAATTTTAGACAAAGTTGTCGCAAAGGCAGCAGTTTCTTCTTCAGAGAATCTTAATTTTGAAAGATTGGCAACGTGTGTTACCTCTTCTTGCGTAATTTTCATCTTGCATCCTTTCGTGAAATGATGATTTTTAGTCTGTTCTATTTTACCATATTTTCCTATAAATAAGGGAGGGAAAGATGAAAAAAGACAGGTATAGGATGGAGAACGGGTTTTGATGATGATTTATTTGAAAAGCGGATTTCAAAGGGGAAAATATATGGTACAATAGTTTAACAGAGAAGTGAAGACGGTGGTTACGAAATCGAAAGGATGGTGATGCTTATGTGCAGAACCTGTAAAATCTTAGTAGAAAGGAGTAACCAGATTTGTCCCCTTTTGAGGTTTTGACACTCATGTTTGTAGCTGGTAACTTTGTTATCACGCTCCTAAAGTTCATCCTTGAATTGGTAAAAGAGACAAAAAAATAGCCGTCCAAACTTTGGCGAGTTAACGAGCTATTTTTTAGTTATGTAATTACAGCCACCGTCTTAAACGGATCTGTGGGGTGTTGTTGTCGCAACACCTTTTTCTATATTTATTGTAACATTTATTTGAAAAATTGCAAGGGGAGTAGGATGGTTAGTACCTAAGTGGGGCAATAGTTGAATAGTAGGCATTAAAATTGCTAGATAGTTTTTGTTTGTTGTTGATTAGCAAACTAAGATTCTTTGATTTTAGTATGCACTCTTTTGGTATTCATTCCATAAAGCCTGAAGTTCAACTGCATTTTCTAAGACATATTGCCTTATCATTTTTAGGTCTTTTGCTTTTGCTTTACCATCTCTCAGTTCACCGTTCAGAAACATTGAGCCGACTTCTTCTCCGTGGATATAAAAGTGAATATGCGCTTTTTGACCTTTATGGTTATGTTCGTTAGGACGGATTTCAATACCATACTTTAAGAAAGAATATTTAGGCATGTAGTAATCCCACGTAGTCCTTCCATGTTTCAAGGTAGTTATCGCGATTTAACTCAATTTGCTTTTGAGCAAAACGAATATCATAGTCTGCCAAGTCCAAATTTTCCAATACTTCTCCAGTTAGAATACTAAAGGTTCCGATTAATTCATCGTCATCATACATACGCAAAATAGGGTTGCTTGGATTCTTGTAAATATCATCTTTCGTCACTTCTAAATTGGTTACACCAAATTCTTTGAACATGATTACATCTCCTTTTTGTTTTATTATATCATTTTTGCTAGAATTGTCACGGTTTTCGATCTATTTGACTACAAGGAATAGCTTTTATTCAAGTATAGTCTAACATAAAATAGAAATTGAAAAAAATGCTAAAATCCGATATAATGGAGTGTTGAAAGGAATGGTAAAATCCAATGTAGAAATCATTCTTAGCTATTGAAACAAGAAAAATAGAGAATCAAAGAAAGAGAACTTATGAATATTCAAGAAGAAATTAAGAAACGTCGTACCTTTGCTATCATCTCCCACCCTGACGCGGGGAAAACAACCATCACTGAGCAGTTGCTCTACTTTGGGGGCGAGATTCGTGAGGCTGGTACTGTAAAAGGAAAGAAAACAGGGACTTTTGCCAAGTCTGACTGGATGGATATCGAGAAACAACGTGGGATTTCCGTTACTTCATCTGTTATGCAGTTTGACTACGATGGCAAGCGCGTGAATATCCTAGACACGCCAGGGCACGAGGACTTCTCAGAAGATACCTATCGTACCTTGATGGCGGTGGATGCTGCGGTCATGGTGGTGGATTCTGCCAAGGGTATTGAGGCTCAAACCAAAAAGTTGTTTGAAGTTGTCAAACACCGTGGCATTCCAGTTTTTACCTTTATGAACAAGCTAGACCGTGACGGTCGTGAGCCACTGGACCTCTTGCAAGAATTAGAAGAAGTCTTGGGTATTGCTAGCTACCCGATGAACTGGCCAATCGGGATGGGGAAAGCCTTTGAAGGGTTATATGACCTCTATAACCAACGCTTGGAGCTCTATAAAGGGGATGAGCGTTTTGCCAGTTTAGAAGATGGGGACAAGCTTTTTGGTAGCAATCCTTTCTACGAGCAAGTCAAGGATGACATTGAGCTTTTAAATGAAGCTGGGAATGAATTTTCAGAGGAAGCTATTCTGGCTGGAGAATTGACACCTGTCTTCTTCGGTTCGGCTTTGACTAACTTTGGTGTGCAGACTTTCTTAGAAACCTTCCTCAAGTTTGCTCCAGAACCACATGGACACAAGAAAACAGACGGTGAAATTGTGGATCCTTACGACAAGGATTTCTCAGGATTTGTCTTTAAAATCCAAGCCAACATGGATCCTCGTCACCGTGACCGTATCGCCTTTGTCCGTATCGTGTCAGGTGAATTTGAGCGTGGTATGAGTGTCAACCTACCTCGTACTGGTAAGGGTGCCAAGCTGTCCAATGTTACACAGTTTATGGCTGAAAGTCGTGAGAATGTGACCAATGCCGTGGCAGGTGATATTATCGGGGTTTACGATACCGGTACTTATCAGGTTGGGGATACTTTGACAGTTGGGAAAAATAAGTTTGAATTTGAACCACTGCCAACCTTTACACCTGAGATTTTTATGAAAGTTTCTGCTAGGAATGTCATGAAACAAAAATCCTTCCACAAGGGGATTGAACAATTGGTGCAAGAAGGAGCCATCCAGCTTTACAAGAATTACCAAACAGGCGAGTACATGCTGGGAGCTGTTGGTCAACTCCAGTTTGAAGTCTTTAAGCACCGTATGGAAGGTGAGTATAATGCGGAAGTAGTTATGAGCCCAATGGGTAAAAAGACCGTTCGTTGGATCAAGCCTGAGGACTTGGATGAACGGATGTCATCAAGTCGCAATATCTTGGCCAAAGACCGCTTTGACCAACCAGTCTTTCTCTTTGAAAACGACTTTGCCCTCCGTTGGTTTGCGGACAAGTATCCAGACGTAGAGTTAGAGGAAAAAATGTAGATCGCCAAAGTTACTTGATTGTGTAACAATCTAAGTAACTAACGCCAAGTTTCTATGGAACTTGGCTAGGCGCTCCACTAGTAAAGTTTTACGAATAATATCGATTCGTAAAACTTTACGTCGTAACGGGTAGTGAGTGGTCTAGCTAACTGCCTCACTAACTGAGTTTTACAAATGGAATCGATTTATAAAACTCAGTGTCGTAATCTAATAATCGGTAACCGCTATGGCGGTCTACCTAAACGCTTCACTAGGAAAAATCCACGAATATTATCGATCCGTGGATTTTTCCGTCGTAACTTGTAGTGAGTGGTCTAGCTAACTGCTTTACTAACTACGTTTGGCAAATGGAATCGATTTGCCAAACTCCGTGTCCTAGTGTAACAATCGGTAAGTGATATGTCATTTGAGCTATCCCTCATTATTAGAATAAGTCCATGAATGTTATTGTTCGTGGGCTTTTTCATCGGAATTTTAGATAGTTAGAGTGGCTGTTTTTCTTACTAAAACTTGGTAAAATAATGTTCTTCTCAACTTTCAGTGGTAGTTCAGCAAAGTTCTTTTTATAAGATAAGAATTTCAGTAACTAAGGAGACTAATCAAAAAATTAAGTTTGGAATAGGATGTATCATTTATACTCAATGAAAATCAAAGAGCAAACTAGGAAACTAGCGACAGACAGTATTTGAGGATGGCAAGGTGAAGCTGACGTGGTTTGAAGAGATTTTCGAAGAGTATTAGGTATTAAAAAAACTTGAGAGGACACATGTTTCCTTGCCAATCTACTCACGTAATATCCTAGTGAAATTATATGTATTGAAATTTAACAGTGAACTCTAGCTAGCGCTGTGATTCGGCAATAGTATGATTGATTAATGAAATAGAATATTTGAATATAGAAAATTTTATATTTTTATTCAATGTAAATAAATCGCAATATACAAAAAACGGCACAATATATATTGAATACGTATTGAGTTCACTTGTGAAAAGATTTACCTTAAATATAAAGTGTTATAATATAGTATTATTTTTTTGAATTCTATTGCTTTTTAAATCAATTTTTTTTATAATATTAAAGATTAACTTAGAATGGGGTGAATTGTACCCTTAACCTAAGTTTAGAAAAGGAGATAACATGTTTTTCAGACGTCAAGAGGGTCAATATCGTGAAACTGATCGTGTGACCCGCTATAAGTTAGTGAAATCCGGTAAGCATTGGCTACGGGCTTCCACTTCTTTATTTGGTTTGTTTAAGGTTTTCCGTGGTAGTGTCGACACTACTCAAGTTATGACCGAAGTGGTTGAGAACCAAACAAACAATACGATTACAGGCCTCGATATTATAAGGGGACTTGCAGCTACAGGAGCTGTATTAGGCGGAGCAGTGGCAACACAAACTACTGTTCATGCCAATGATGCGGTTGCTCTTGAAAAGACATTGGAGTCATCGGATGTTTTAGCTACAAATGACTCAGTCGTTCTTGGATCTGTTTCGAAAGCAAATCCAGAAGAATCGGCAAGTTTGTCACACTCAGAAAGCGAGAGTGTGTCTAGTTCAGAATCGACTTCTGCCAGCCAATCAGTGAGCGCTAGCACTTCTGCAAGTATGTCAGCAAGTACTTCTGCCTCTGTTAGCGCGTCGACAAGTACTTCTGCAAGTGTGTCAGAAACTACTTCTGTAAGTTCTAGTCAGTTGATGGTTCATTCAGAAGATAGTTCGGTTGCGACTAGCACTGCTAGTGTTGAAACTGCTGGACAATCTGAATCAGCTTCAGCTGAGAATCAAGTAGTTAGTCAAGGTTTGCCAAACTCTAATTTGTCTGCACCTGTCTTGGACTCTGCTAAGTCAGCAACAGGTTTGATAGAGAAAACTTCCGAATTAACAAGTTTGGCAGGAGTGACTGCTGGTGCCTTGTCATCGGTAGAAGTATCTACAAAGAAAAATGAAGAAGATCGTAAAAAGCTGGCTAAAATTTCAGCTGAAATGGGTGAGTATTTAGCTAAGGCGGCAGATCTTCCAGATACGAGTGCAGCCATCCTTAAGGTGGAAACTGCCATTACTGAGATTGAGTCAGCTTTAAAGGATCCAACTGCTGATCTTGGTAGTGTTGTCAAAACGGCAACTTCAGCTCGTAATTCTATTGCCAATGCAGTTTTACGTGCCACTTCAGGTCAACGTGATGGCCGTAATGGACAAGCGATAGAGAGGGGTGCTTCTCCTAGAGCAATATTCTCTAGCCATGGTACGACAGCCTCAATTGCGTCTACTAATTATAATCCAAATACTCATGAAGTTGTTTGGCGTATTAATATGCATGCTAACAATGCCTTGCAT
Organism: Streptococcus sp. k-163; assembly: GCF_013277555.1. Classification (GTDB taxonomy): domain Bacteria; phylum Bacillota; class Bacilli; order Lactobacillales; family Streptococcaceae; genus Streptococcus. The sequence goes on from NZ_VMND01000008.1 coordinate 46,901, forward strand.
CATGTAGGGCTGATTGCGGATGTAGATTCCAATACGACGATTAATCGTGTGACCTTTAATGGACAAGAGATGGCGAAACGTGGTGGTTCAAGAAATGAGTATGTCTATGATATCCGCCATGATAAACAAAGAAACCTAGAAGCAACGCTTGAAGTTCATGCCACTGTAAACAAGCAGTCGAAAGCTGCAAGCTTGAACGCAAAAGTTGCTACAAGCAGTCAACCGTTTACAAGTGCAGATACTTCTGGAAATTATAGCGGTTCAATAAGTTCAACTGTTCCAACTAGTGGGACAGGTCAGAGCCGTGCAGCAGGTCAGAGCCGTGCGGCATCTAATAAGCCTACAATTACGATGCCAGAGGATCTTATCTTTTATAATGATGATGCAGTCACTGGTTTTGATATACAATTAAATGATGATAAAGGGATGGATAACATCAAACCTTCTTTATCTAATAAGAATATTACAGGTTTAAATGCGCCGAACTTTCCCGCTACTAGTAAAAGAGGATTGGGGGATTTGTATATCTATGATCCTAAAGGTAATCAAACTGGAGCTTTGAAATCTTATAATATCAAAGTAGAAGGGACAATTGGACGTAAGGGTACTGCTTGGGAGCCGGAAACACCAGGAACCTATAAACTCACCTATACACTTACAGATATTGATGGTCTGACTGATGAAAAGACTACCAATTTTACTATTAAAGGTTTTAACGAGCGACAAAACCCTGTGAGTGGTGCGACGGTCACAGTTAATGACAAAGAACATCTAAGTCCAAAGGAAAAAGAGCAAGTCTTGGCTAACTTTAAAACAGCCAATGCAAGCATTCTTTCAGGTACAGACTATAAAAAAGGAACTGAAGAAGGTTTCCTAAGTGTAGCAGATAATGGCGTTGTAACCATTACTTATCGAGATCGTACCCAGGATACAGTCAATTCAAATCTGAAATATGGTGTTGAAAAAGGGACTGACACATTCTATGCAGTAAGTAATGAGTCGCTGTCTAATATAAATCCAAGAAGTCTTGTGCGCCCAGTTGGCGGAGCATCTGACCTCCCTAATGGGACAACATTTGCATGGAAAAACGGACAAGCTCCTACAATGGAAGTAGGTAGTCGAGCTGCAACCTTAACGGTAACACATCCAGACAGAACCACAACAGATTTAACTTATAATTATACTGTTTATCCAAAAATTGAGACCAAAACCAATAATGGAGTTACTGGTCAATTTTATGCCTTTAAAGCAACTTCGGGTGATAAAGCAGTTGGAGGTAGATATGCTAATAATATAGGTGGATTTTCAAACCTATATCTCAATAATGATTCTCTTCCTTCAGGAACAACATTTGCTTATGAATATCGTCTGAACAACAATGCAAGTGCATCGGTAAGTAGTCAAGCTGGGTCACCTAAATTTAGTGATGTTTGGCATACAACTGATTCTTCAGCTAAAACGCACCATACTACCTATACTGCAAAAGCAACTTATCCTAAAGGACGTCTTGGTGATGTAACAGCTTCAAATCCTGCTCTCACAAGTGAAGTGAGATTTGATTATACGGTAGTTGATCCGGTAGCTAAACAAGAGTATACTACAACAGTTGGTGACACGGCTCCGCTAAATGATATTATTAACAATCCGGGCAATGCGCTTAAAAATTCTGATTCTAGTGTGGTGATTCCTGCTGGAACAACTTATAAGTGGGTATCTACACCAGATGCTTCAGCTCCAGGTATCTATAAGAAAGAAGCTCAAATTACTTTACCACAAGGTTCAACAACTCAACCAAGTAATTATGCAAATGTTCCTGTTACTATTAAAGTAAAACCAAACCCACCACAAATTGCAGATGATCAAGTAACGAATACAGGTGGTCTTCCAAATAAAGGAATCACTGTAACGAATGCATTGCCAAATGCACAGGTTACCTTGACAATTGGTGGTAAAACTCTTACTAAAGAAGCAGATGGTAATGGAAATGTAACCTTCCCTTCTACCGATGTTGCAGATAGTAACGGCTTGCTTCCAACAGGAAATGTAACAGTTAAGCAAAGTAAGGCATTTATTAATCCTGTAACAAATTCAACTGAAACTTTGGAATCAGGAACAACGACTAAGAACATCACTCCTGAAACTGAAAAACCAGTAGCTACAGATACAGTTGTAGAAGTGAAGGATCGTGTAACTGGTCTGTGGAAAGAAGTTTCAAAAACCAGCGTAGGAAATAAACCAGAACATACCTTCTATGCAGGTGATGAAATTCGTTTCACTACAACCTTCACAGATAATAGTAAATTTATTAAGAGAACTAACGTTCATTCAGGTGAAACAAGTGCAACAATAGTTCCAAATGTCTTAGACTCTTCATTTGGAGAGGCGAATGCAACAAACATTTCTTCCTTGACAGAAGCAACTCCAGCAAAACCAGCTAAATTGGAAGTTACAGGAAAAGTCAAAGATGAGTTGCAGTATAGTACAGGAAATGTTGCTACGCGATCAATTTCCGCAGAAGATGAGTCAGGTAACCGTTCAAATGGGTCTACCTTCCGAATAAGACAAGGTAGTCTAGCAGTAAGAAATGCTAACTTGAATCCAGATAAGAAGATTAAGGTTACAAGTCTTGCTTCCTTGACAGATACGGAAAAAACAAGCATTATAGAAGCTGTTAAGAATTCCCATGATACAGCTACAGAAAAAGAAAAAGATCGTATCCAGAATGTTACCATCGAAGGGAATAATAATGTTAAGATTACCTATAAAGATGGTCAATCTCGTACAAAACCAATCTCAGATTTGGCAATGGAAGTTAACCCACCGGTTATTGAAGACTTAAGTGGACGTGGAGGTTTGCCAAATCAAACCATCACGGTAAATAATGTTCTTCCAGGAGCAACCGTAACCTTGACAGTTGCAGGTCAAACAATTACGCCGAAAAAAGCAGGAAATAACGCTACCAGCGTGACCTTTACTGCAGAAGATTTGAGAACGGCTTACACCGCAAACAATGGTCTACTTCCTTCAGGTAATGTGACTGCAATTCAAAGTGTACCAGCAGGTCCAAATACAACTGAAGTGTTAACTTCAGAGCCAGGGTCTGGGACTATTACTAATGAAACTGAAAGACCAGAACCAACCTTTGATCTTTATATCAAGAATGATAAGACAGGTCAATGGGAGAAACAATCCATTCAGGATAATGTTCGCCCAGGTGCAAGAGGCTACGAGGTCTTTGCAGGTGATGAAATTAAAATCGTCTTAAGTGCTAAAGATAATAGTGGTAAGATTAAAGAACTGAAACTTTATGACGGTATTTCTGATAAAGATAGAATTTTCCAAGATGGATATTCATCAAACGATTCTGCCCCAGGATTTAAGAATACTCCAACAGAAGCCTCAGAAACGAATCCTGCTACTAGAGAGTACACAGCAACCTATGATGCAAACAAGCAGTATGCAGATGGTAACAGATGGAATCGTGGTACTAAAGCAGTCGATTTATCTAATAACGAAGCACGTACTCTGACAGTAGTAGCTCAAGGGAAACTGAATAAGAAATTCCCAGCTCAGGTTCCAGCAACGGTTCAAGTAAGCAATACAAAAACCCTGTCTCCAGAAGATAAACAAAAGATTCTTGAGGCGGTGAAAGCAGCAAATCCAAAAGATGCAAACCGTATCGAAGATGGAGATAAAGGATATAGAATATCAAATGATGGGACTGTGACGATTACTTATAAAGATGGTACACAAAATACAGTGAAACCACCAGTATCGGATTCAGATGCATCTCAATCTGCCTCAATGAGCGCGTCTAAGTCCGCATCGACAAGTGCGAGCCAAAGTGCCTCAACGAGCGCGTCTAAGTCAGCATCAACAAGTGCCAGCCAAAGTGCCTCAACGAGCGCGTCTAAGTCAGCGTCAACAAGTGCGAGCCAAAGTGCCTCAACGAGCGCGTCTAAGTCAGCGTCAACAAGTGCCAGCCAAAGTGCCTCAACGAGCGCGTCTAAGTCCGCATCAACAAGTGCCAGCCAAAGTGCTTCAAC